>JAUXNR010000934.1 GCA_030682755.1 Flavobacterium sp. | reverse complement strand
GAAAACATATTTAGAGTCAACAAAATCAAACCTTATTTCTCTAAAAGCTTTCTTTAAAATCCGTCTGCATTTTTTGTAATCATTATCAAACATTCGTTCCCAAAATCCCATATCGACTTTCATACTTTTTAGTCGTCCTTTTTTATTAAAAGTCAGGCGATAATCATCAAAACAATCTAAATCCGCTGAATTTGGTATTAATCGGTTAAGTTCAAATTCCAAATAATTGTCTATTGTGTCTTTTATGGTTTTTAAATATTCTCTCATTGGCTTATTCTTTTCACGCCATTCAAGTTGTTTTTCAGATAACTTGAACATTGTTATCCAGCCATCAATTTTGTAAGATGCTCCTTTAGGTAGTTTATTTGTAAAACTTTCAAATGATGAGTCCAATTCTAAAATATTGGATATCGTGTCTTTCAGATTTTTAATTTCAGTCACATAATTAATACTATCATTTTGATTTTGCGGACAAGTGAAAGTTACACTTGATGTTTTATCTTTTATCTTGTACTTGAACTTTATAGAACCGCAGTCTAGCCAATTGAAATTCCAGTTTGATATTAAACTATCTGTTGGGATTTTATATGACTTTTTGTTTAATATGTACTCTGCAAGTTTTGAGGCTTTTGAGTTTGTGATCTTTATCTTATCAAACACATAATTCGTCGGTTCTGAATTGTAACCGTATTCTGTTTTAACTTCTTTTGTTTCTTGTATAAAATTTGTTATCTGACCAGAAAAACTCTCATTATTTTCTCTATACAAATCAACAATTTGCCCAGATTTAATATAACGGAAATGAAAATCATATTTCGAGTTTTCCAAAGGCAAAAGGTCAAAATAATATTCGGCTTGGATGAATTCTGTTAGATATGTCCAGCCAATATCTTCGTTCAAATTCTTACGTTCCAAATCATCTTGCGAGAATGAATTTAAACTCGTCAAAAGCAAAATTGTTAATATGTAGAATGTTGTTTGTTTCAAATTGCGTAGAACGGGAGTGTTCAACAAATATAACCAACTTTCCCCTCCCCTTCAAAAAATACCCAAGCTTTTCCCTATTTATATCTCAAAAAAACACAAATCAAAAACGTTATAATCAATAAACTAAAGAATCAAATAATCTAAAAAATAAAAAAACTAAAAGAACTAAAAGAACTAAAAAAATCAATAAACTAAAGAATCATAAACTTCCCAAAAACAAATAAAAAGTACCACACTAAAATAAAAATCCAAACAGAAATCCAGTAAAATAGCGAAGACAAAATTTAATCTGTTGTGTCTGAAAGAACAAACTTCTGCGTAGCAAGCAACAACTCACAACACCAAAATCAATCCGCTTCCAAGCTCATTTAATTCGCTTCCAAGCCCATTCAATTCGTTCACAAGCCCAATCGATTCGCTCTAAAGCCCATTCAATTCGCTCACAAGCCCAATCGATTCGTTTGCAAGCCCAATCGATTCGCTCACAAGCCCAATCGATTCGCTCGTAAGCCCAATCAATTCGCCACCAACCCCAAGCAAAATCACCACAACCATCTCAAAATCCCTCCAGTCCGCATGCAATAAAACAATACCCACCCAAAACTGACAACCACCCACCCAAAGCAGACAACCGACAACCGACAACAGAAACCAGACAACCGCTATCCAATCCAAAAAAACCTTAAATTTGCACCAAACCACACCACCAACACA
>JAUXNR010000897.1 GCA_030682755.1 Flavobacterium sp. | reverse complement strand
CAACCAAATCTATTTTTTCAAAATGAGCCATTGCATATAGAAAAACAAATGCAACAACCATAAATACTACTGTAAATGTTGTTCTTGTCATTATCTTATTTGTTAAGTTTATTAATTTATAACCCGCAACCTGCAACTCGTAACTTTAAAACTATTCAAACGACTGCATCATCACTAACTTAGTATACATTCCGTTTTTGGCTAATAACTCATCATGCGTACCTTGTTCAACAATTTCACCTTTCTGCATTACTACAATTACATCCGCTTTTTGAATGGTTGAAAGTCGGTGAGCAATTACGATTGAAGTTCTGTTTTGCATCAACTTCTCTAATTCAATCTGAACAATTTTTTCACTTTCGGTATCCAAAGCAGAAGTCCCTTCATCCAAAATCATTATTGGAGGATTTTTCAAAACAGCACGAGCAATCGAAAGTCGCTGTTTTTGACCACCTGATAATTTCCCGCCGGAATCTCCAATGTTGGTTTCTATTCCATTTGGTAAATCTTTAACGAACTCATAGGCATTGGCAATTTTTAACGCTTCAATGATTTCATCATCCGTAGCATTTTGCTTTCCTAAGAGAATATTGTTTTTGATGGTGTCGTTAAATAAGATAGAATCTTGAGTAACCAATCCCATCAAACCACGTAAAGATTTTAAATTGAAATCCCTGATATCTGTACCGTCAATTTTAATACTTCCTTCGTTTACATCATAAAAACGAGTTAACAAATTGGCGATAGTGCTTTTTCCACTTCCTGATTGACCCACTAGGGCAACGGTTTTACCTTTAGGGACGGTCAACGAAAAGTTTTTCAATACGTTTTCATCTTCATATCTAAAGTTGATATTTTCTATGGAGATAGTAGATTCAAAGGTGTTTTTTATAACCGAGCCTTGTTTGCTTGTTATCGGATTTTCTTCTTCCAAAACAGCTAAAACTCTTTCTGCTGCGGCATCTCCTTTTTTTACACCATAAGATGCTTTAGAAATTGCTTTTGCTGGAGTAAGAATGTTATAAGCCAGTCCCATGTAAACTATAAAAGCGGCTCCGGTCAACGTTTTGTCAACCAAAACCATGCTACCACCATATAATAATAAAACGCCAATCACCAATATGCCTAAGAACTCACTCATTGGTGAAGATAAGTTTTGGCGGTGTAAAATTGAATTAGACATGTGATAAAAACGTTCTGTTGAGGTTTGAAACTTTTTAAAGAAATACGATTCTGAGTTAAACCCTTTAATTACCTTTAATCCGCTCAAAGTTTCATCAACAATTGATAGAAAAAGACCTTGTTCTTTTTGAGCTCTATCTGATTTTTTCTTTAATGATTTTCCCACTCTGGAAATAATAAATCCCGAAATAGGAATAAAAATAAATACAAAAATTGTCAATTTTACACTAATTGTAAACATCGTAATGATAGTAAAAAGAATGGTCAACGGTTCTCTCACAATCAATTCAAGAATGGATAAAAAAGAGTGTTGAATTTCTAAAACATCCGATGATATTCTTGCCATCATGTCTCCTTTTCGCTTTTCAGAATAGTAAGCCAAAGGCAAATCCATTGTTTTTTGATACATCGCATTTCTAATGTCTTTCAAAACACCATTTCTCAAATATGTTATAAAATACATTGCCCAATAATTAAACATGTTTTTTAATAAAAACATGGAAATGATTATCAGAATCATTATCGATAGCGTATAATGAGCTCCATTTTTTTCGTTAGAAATTGTAATGAAATATGCCATGTAATTTTCAAAATAATCTCCAATTTTGAAAAGTCCCTGGTATTGTGGTTTGCAATACATTTTGCCGCCTTCTTTGAATAAAACACTCATCATTGGCATTAAAGCCACAAAAGACAAAGCACTAAATAAAGCATAAAGAATATTAAAGAAAATATTCAGGTAGGCATATTTTTTATAGGGTTTCGCAAAGCGAAATATTTTTTTGAAATAATTCATTTATGTAAGTTGCATTTCTGCTACAATGTTTTTAATTTTTTGATCTAAATCAGCTTCCACTTTTTTGAAATTTTCAATGGAATCTAACGGTTCATTCACACTAAAATAGAATTTAATTTTTGGTTCTGTTCCACTTGGGCGGGCACAAATTTTGGTTCCGTCTTCCAAATAATAAATCAATACATCTGATTTTGGAAGGTGTAAAGGTTCAATTTCGTTGGTAAATAAATTCAAAACAGTCGAATTTTGATAATCCTCCACACAAACCACCCGTTGATTATTAATCTCTTTCAACGGATTTTCGCGTAAATCAATCATCATTTGTTTGATTTCATTGGCACCTTCAATTCCTTTTTTGGTTAATGAAATTAAATATTCTTTATAAAATCCAAAATCAACATACAAATTTAAAAGTTCTTGATACAACGTGCTTCCGGCAGCTTTTGCTTGAGCGGCCACTTCGCAAACGAGAAGGGTAGCGGCTATTGCGTCTTTGTCGCGAACAGCATCGCCTACCATATAACCAAAACTTTCTTCGCCACCACCAATGAATTTTTGGTTGGGAAAATCTTTAATCATTTTGGCAATCCATTTAAAACCGGTTAAGCCCACTTTACATTCTACGCCATAACCTGAGGCAATTTCTGTCATCATTGGAGTGGATACAATCGTTGAACCAATAAATTCTTTTCCGGTTAATTTTCCAGCTCTTTTCCATTGTTCCAATAAAAATGCCGTCATGATGACCATGGTTTGGTTACCATTTAAAAGGATTAATTTTCCTTCGAGATTTCTCACCGCAACTCCCAATCGGTCACCATCCGGATCAGTTCCAATAACGATATCGGCATTGATTTTATCGGCTAAATTGGTTGCCATCAATAATGCTTCCGGTTCTTCGGGATTAGGTGATTTTACCGTAGGAAAATTTCCATCTGGAACTTCTTGTTCTTTCACGACATTTACATCCGTATAACCAGCTTTTGCTAATGTTTCGGGAAGTAATGTGATTGAAGTTCCATGAATTGATGTGAAAACAATTTTTAAGTCTACTTTCGCTTGTTTTGGTGTATTAAAACTAGCATTTTCGATAGATGATTTGATGAAAGCTTGATCCACTTCCGTATCAATGTATTCAATTAAATCTTCATTGGCTGAAAACTTGATTTCGCTGTATTTTAGTTCTTCAATTAATTTGATGATTTCTTCGTCTTGTGGTGGCACTAATTGTCCGCCATCTTGCCAATATACTTTGTATCCGTTGTATTCCGGCGGATTGTGTGATGCGGTTAAAACAATTCCTGCGTGACAGTTTAAATATTTTAAAGCAAACGATAAAATTGGCGTAGGTCGTAAAGCTGAAAATAAATACACTTTAATTCCGTTGGCCGAAAAAACATCGGCAACCACTTTGGCCAATGTATCGCTGTTATGACGACAATCATAAGCAATCACCACTTTTGTTTGTTCGTTTGGAAAGGATTTTAGAATATAATCCGAAAGACCTTGTGTGTTTTTTCCAAGCGTATATTTGTTAATTCTGTTGGTTCCAACGCCCATGATTCCACGCATTCCACCGGTTCCGAATTCAAGGTTTTTGTAGAAACTTTCTTCTAATTCTTTTGGAGAAGAAGTCATCATTTCTTCAATTATTTTGTGCGTTTCATTATCAAAAACTGGCGTTAACCATTCGTTTACTTTCGTTAAGATATTTTCAGGGATGTGCATAATTCTTATTTTTTGTATCCTATTTTATTTCGTTCTTTTGATGAAGTTGAATTTTCTTTATCCATTAAAAAGTTTAAAATTTTATAGATATCTGGAAATTGCTTTTCAATTTCGGTTATTTTATCATTTAATTCTTTGTAATTCAATGCAAATTGCCGTAGGGAAACAAATGTTCTCATAATGGCAATGTTGATGGCGATTGCTTTTTCCGAATTCAAAACACTAGAAAGCATGGCAACTCCTTGTTCAGTAAAAGCAAAAGGCATGTATCTTATACCTCCTCTTTTTGAGGTCACAAATTGTGACCTCAAATTTTCAAACTCTTCTTTAGTAAGTTCAAACATAAAATCATTTGGAAAACGATTTATATTTCTTTTTACAGCTTGTTTTAGAACTTTAGTTTCGATTTCATACAAATTGGCTAAATGAAAATCGAGCATTACTTTTTGTCCTCTTAACTCGATGATTTGTTGTTGAATAATTTCTAATTTCATGATTTTGGCGTTTAATTAATTTTAAATGGCTTTGATTTTTTAATTCATGTTTAGTGTTTTTGAAATTTTATAATTTTCATTTGATTCTTTGTTTCTTAAAATGATTTCACCCAAAAATCCGGCTAAAAATAATTGTGTCCCGATTATCATGGTGGTTAAAGATATGAAGAAATACGGATTTTCTGTCACCAAATTATAAGGTAAATCATTGTACAGGCGGTATAATTTTAAAATTCCGATGTAGCCAGCAGTTGAAAATCCGATGAGAAACATCAAAACGCCCCAAGCTCCAAAAAGGTGCATGGGTCTTTTTCCGAATCGGGATAAAAACCAAATGGTGATTAAATCCAGAAAGCCATTGATAAAACGTTCCATACCGAATTTGGTTTCGCCATATTTTCGAGCTTGGTGTTTTACTACTTTTTCGCCAATTTTAGAAAAACCGGCATTTTTTGCTAAAACGGGAATGTAACGATGCATTTCACCCGAAACCACAATATTCTTGACTACTATGTTTTTATAGGCTTTTAAACCACAATTAAAATCATTTAATTGCACTCCGGAAGTTTTTCGTGCAGCCCAATTGAATAATTTAGATGGTAAGTTTTTAGAAACAATGGAGTCATATCTTTTTTTCTTCCAACCCGAAACCAAATCGAAGTTTTGAGTTGTAATCAAATCAAAAAGTTCTGGAATTTCCTCCGGATTGTCTTGCAAATCTGCATCCATAGTGATTACAACATCGCCTTGAGCTTTAGCAAATCCGGCATGAAGAGCTTGTGACTTTCCAAAGTTTTTCAGAAAGCGGATGGCTTTTATATTTGAATTTTGTTTAGATAATGATTCTATTATAGACCATGAATTGTCTGTGCTGCCATCATCAATAAAAATAATTTCATATGAAAAATTATGAGCTGACAATACCTTTTCTATCCAGGTTTGTAGTTCAGTTATTGATTCTTCTTCGTTGAGAAGTGGTATAACAACGGATATGTCCATTTTTGAATGTCTATGTAGCGTTCAAAAATACAAAGAACAATTCAATTTTAGTCTTTTTTAATTGCTAATCCTGTGATTAATGAAGTTAGAAAACCTAAAAATAAATTAACTACAATAATTCCACCATATAACATAGGGAGAACAAATCCTCTTCCCATTTCCATTCCTTTTGCTAAATCTTCTGACGACATGCTAGGGTTGGCTTTAATTTGTTTGGATAATTCAGCATTTAATACATCATCTACAAAATTTGGTTCAATATAGTTCGCAAAAATGATAAAATAAATTACAGAAAACACAGCAGCAACAGCAGCCACTCCCATGCCAATTTTTAGAGATTCGCTCAAACTTATTCTTCCATGGTTTTGTTTTTTGTATTGAAGAATAGGATAAACAACTAATACAATTAAAAGAATAAGGCCTAAAATGCTGTCTATGGCACTGTTTTCAAGATGTCTTCCCATCACATATTTTACAACAGCTACAAGAATTGACAGTAAAGCTAAAATTGATCCGTAGGTAAAAATTAAACTTTTGATTGATTGTTTTTGTGTTTCCATGTTTTTTTAAGTTTAGGTTATTCCAAAATTAGTAGTTGTAATTCATTAATTGTTACATTTTGTAAATTAATTCGTCTTTGGAAAAAATAATTCAAAAAAGTTATTGTCAGTTCTTGAAATATATTTAAATTTGCACCTCAATAAAAAAATGAAGATTTAAAAGTTGTAGCCAGTTTATACCTTTTTAATTAAAAGCATCAGAACAGCTGCCTCATAACAAAAAAATAATTTAGAAAAATGAAAAAAGGAATTCACCCAGAAAATTACAGATTAGTTGCATTTAAAGACATGTCTAATGAAGATGTTTTTATCACTAAATCTACTGTTGAAACAAAAGAGACAATTACACACGAAGGAGTTGAATATCCGGTGTTTAAAATGGAGATCTCAAGAACATCTCACCCATTTTATACAGGTAAATCTAAACTTATCGATACTGC
>JAUXNR010000887.1 GCA_030682755.1 Flavobacterium sp. | reverse complement strand
AAGGAAAATGATATTTGAAAAACTCTTATAATAAAATTAAGTATGCAGATTTTTGTAAATCTGAGCTCATACTTAAATGAAAAATTAATAACTTTAGGGGAATATCATGATTCGTAAATTTATGATTGCCAGTATGATATGGGTTTTATCAGCTCTACATGCATTTGCTACTCAGCCTTGTGAAGTATTTTATAGAACTGCTTTATATGATGAAATTCATTCCAAAGTTAAAAAAGAATCTAAATATCTTAGTGTTAAAAAGTTTTGTTCGGCCTATGAAAATTCAAAAAGTAGCGCTAGCGGAGCAGGATTTGAATTTGTAATTAACAATGTTCCTATGGGAGGAAGTTTAAGTGATGAAAAACGTAATATTGTTGCATCCAATATATGTAATTCAGATTTAACAGATAACATTGAGAATGTTGACATAGATGTTTTATCGAAAGTTGTTAGTCCTGCAGGAGCAGAAATTGTCAAAGAATGCTTAAAAGCCGAGGCATATGGATTAAAAGTTGAAAGATTATCCTTTGATTTATCTGGATCTAATTCTTTAAGTGTATCAATAAGTTGGAATCCTTTAAAAGGAAGCGAAAATGATAGTTTAAAGATCAAACAAATATCCGTTAAACCTTCTAATAAAAAAATATCTTGTGATGGGCCTTTATGGGATGATTTTAAAAAAAATGGAGGTAGACTAAAACCAAATAAAGTATATGGTCTAACCTGTTCCAATTTATCTGATCAATCAGTGTTGCTAACAATTTATTCAGATAATGGAACCTTAAATTTTCCTATCGAGCCTAAAAATAAAGATACATGTAATGTAAACAAAGACATCTATGATTTTGCATATGGAATCCCAGAAGATCAAAAGGGGATTAAATCTACCGATGAAAAGGCAGATAAAACATTTATTTGGCAGCAAGATGTAAACGCATTAATTTTGCTTTATGAAAAGGTATTAGATAACTGTGGAAAAAAAGGTTATGAAGCTCTTGATAAAGCTTATTTTGATTTACAAGAGGCTTCACATGCAGCTGAGAAACGATTTATAAATTTTCCTCCAATTGACCCTTGGCATAGAAGTTTTTTTAAAGCATTCAATGATTATCTATTACGCACAAAAGATAATCATAAAGACTATACGAAAGAACTGTACCATGAACGTACTTGTAGATTTGCACAATGTCCCTAATAAATTTTTACACAGCACATAAAATAAATTTATCTTTTTATTTGTGAGAATGACGAACAAATAATATGTAATTTATTACTTTTTAAAAGAAGTTTCTATGTTTTAATCATGATAAGAGGAACCTCAATTTTTTAGATTAAAAAATGTTTAACCGAAATTAATCCCAAGGGTCGCGCCGTCGTCCGGCGCGAAGGGTATGACCCCAACGGGGACAAGCTGCCCGATCCCTAACGCGGCGTTTACTTATTTTGCTGAACGATTTTAGGTGCTTATTTTATCAAAAACAGCATATTGCAACGCTTTAATTTCTTCGGTCAGAAGATGAGCGGGCGGGAATGATGCCTTCTTTATTTTCCGATACTCTAAGTTTTTGTCTTTATATGTGTTTGCCAAATGAAGGATGTGTTCAAATTTTACTTTTTCCGACAATCCATTCCCTTTTGCTAGTGTTACCAGTTTTTCCAAATTATGACCGATCTCTCTTAAATCTTTAATATTTAGGCCATGCTTGTACAAATACGCCTTAAGTGCTAGTTCTGCTGAATGTCCTAGTAGATAGTAAGTGACTAAGGCGTAATTGACTCGTACAGGTGGCGTTTCCTGCAATACCCGTGCTGCTTCAAAGTATTCATCGGATAAAGAAAATAAGGTGCAGTCATTTTCGCTTCCATTACCTTCTACTTCGAATATTTCTGATGCATTATCCATTGCCATTGGTGCCTCACGAATAAATGTAGTGCGGATCGCTATTAGTGCATAAATGATAGCATATTGAGTTTTTAGTCCCTGACTTCACCATATTGTTAGACGGGTTTATATTTCTTATTGGAAGCCGAAGGATAAACTTTAAAAGGAGGGAATATGATTATTATTAAGTATATAAAAAATGGCGAAATTAGTACTCACATGGAGTTTAACAAAAAGATTCGCGCATTCAGACATGCAATTTATTGGTTGCAAAAATTAATATTAAAATCTGATCCTTTACTTTTATTCGCTCAACAGCCTTATTCATGGATTGAAATTGATGGGATTAGAATCCCTGATTCAGTGCTTTTCCAGATTACATGCGAACATGACAGCAAACGCTTTCTTCAATCCTTCGAGCTTTATCACTTAGCTGCCTTAAAAGAAAATTCAATTTAACCTATTGTATGTTTAAGCGATGCGCCGCCAACTGGCGCGAATAGAATGTGCCCGAACCCTCGCGCGATTCTTATTTTTCTTGCACTCTTTCTATTGCTAAACGTATTTGAATTTTAATTTTTGGTGAATTCTGTTAAGCACGTTGAATGCTATGCAATAATTGTTTTTATAAGTAATAAGAGAGAGTTGAGGATATTTCACAGAATGGAAAAAGCAGAGTTGGAAAAGCTAGAAAATAAAGTATCGAAATTGCTTGAATTAGTCGTGGCTAAAGGCATTAAAGAGTTATTTGAGGATGCTCGGACTATATTGTCTTCTGATAATCTGAATGCACCAGAAAAAATCATAGGACATAGTTTACGGGAAATAGAGTCTGCTCTTTTTTCGGTCACCGTTGACATGGCCAAACTTAGTCCCGATTTTGATATAAGAAAATATGAATGTGATGAGTCAGGGAAGTTAATGCGAACAAGTCAAATCATACTCATTACTGACCATTTCAAGCTTAACCTTAATGCTACCCAGCTTGAGTTCTGGAAAGGTATAAAATTTCAGAAACTTGCTCATCGCAGCGGCTTAAAAGCTAATAAAAAGATAACAAATACTTATATTAGTGAGACTTGGATACCATACACAATAATCATCTTAGAAATTGCTGAAGGCATCCATAAAGTTTTTTTGGATTACTACAGACAATTGAAACAACTTGCAAAAAATCCACTAGCAAAAAATTGTGAAGCTGTTCTGCAAAAGATACCAAATAATCGTCACTTAAGAGAATATTTTTTTAAAGAGATAGAAGATTTTTCTGCTTGGTTGCCGATGCTGAAAAGCAGAAAGTTTTTTTTAGATGTGCCGCTCGAATATGCTTGCGAAAATGGCTCTCTGAGTACTCAACCCTGGCCGCCATTAAATTTTTTGACCCGTATTGTTTCAGAAACACAAGATTGTAAAATTCTACTTCGAGTTGCTGAAATTGCATCATATATTCCAGAAACCGAGAATGTAAGAGTAAATATTGATTTTCTGTCGTTAGCAGGAATGCTGCCAGCTCAACTATCTGATAAATATTTAATGCCTCGAGTTATGGCTGCTTTGAATAGTAAAGACCCTTATTTAATGGGTGAAACGATTTCGGGTTTACTCATAAAATTAAATGAAGGTGGTTTTAATGAAAGGCTATTATTTCTTGCAAAAAAAGTAATATTTGATGAAAGATTTAATCCATATTTTGAAAATAGATATTTAGGAAACGATTCGGACATTTATTTTTATAACGACTTATTAACGGTTTTATGTGGTTTTAACGATATGGGTATTCTTCGTTTATTACATAACAGAGTATTAGAGGGACTTTTGCTTTCATACAAAACTAATCAGTATGAGAAATTATTTACCAGCCATTGGAAACACGCTTTTGACGATGAAGATAAAAATGACGAACTTGTTTTAATGTATGTTTCTAAGCTTTTTCTTTCGATTAAAAATTTAATATCCTCAGGTAATGCGTCTTTAGATGATATTGTGAAAATGCTTAATGAGGGTAACAAAGAAAACTGGCATATCATCGATGCATTAATACTCAATATTATTGAAACGTATGATGAGCAACGAACGTATGATAATCACAAAATTGATTTAAGAAATAAATTATCCGATTATGAAGAAGATAGAAGGAATAGAGAAAAATCTGAAGTAACGAGCGTTTTTCATATTAGTCCTTATTCAGATGAAGAGCTTTCTGCGTTATCAGCTTTTGAAGTTATAAAAAGGCTGGAGCGGTATGACGGGCCAACTGATGATTGGAGTAATAAGCCCTCAAGAGTAGGTTTAAGGCATGGTATTCATCGCCAAATAAAGCAAAGAACTAATGAATTTGTAGCATGTTTAGAATCTTTTATAAAGTTAAATAATGATGATTACGCAAATCTTATTTGCTCATTTAGTCAAGCAGACTTTGAATCAGATAATTATTTTGAAAAGAATTATTTATCTTTAGTAAATGAATTCATACAAAATAGATACGATTCTTCTTCAGAAGAAACTAGACGCAATTTTTCACAGAGTATTTTCATTGTATTCAGGAAAATTTATAGTTCCTCTAAGTGTTACATTAATTTAAAGGGCTCTGCCTTTAATGCACTAAATAAAATTATTAGTGATCGCTCAATTAGTTCTGCAATACTTTCTTCTACAGGAGTAAATCGATTTCGTGAATTATCCATGCACGCTTTTAATACTCCATCAGTGCAAGCTTTTGATTGTTTTTTTCACTGTTATATAACACCCAGCACTAAATGGGCAGATATTCGAGCACGAGACGATTTTGACACTTTTAAATCATGTATTCTGAGTATTATTCGAGCAAATACAACCGCATCATTTCGTTTTAGACTTGGAATGGAAATATGCACTCTCCTTTCCGTGGATGAAGAATGGTTTGTTCGCGAACTTAAAGATATTGTTCTAAATAAGGAATCTATCGAGATTTGGGAAGCGTTTATAGCTGGCATGATGGCACAACCTATAATTTGCAACAATATTTTGGATGATGCTTATCGTGATGCAATTAGACATGTAAGTACTGAAGAATATTTATCCAAATTTCACGAACAAGATGATATTTCTATAGAAAAAGGAATAGCAAAACATATTAGCTTTTTTTACTGCCAGTTAGATGAGCAAAGTTGTAAAGAGGATAGTCTTACTAATTTTATTTTTGTTCATGGATCTCTGTCATTGAAACGCGCGTTCTTAAGCAAAGCGGATTATCAGCTTAAAAAAGTTGATTGTCCTGATAATGTGTTTAATAGAATTAAGGAGCTGATAGATTGGAGATACGAAGAGCTGGGAAAAACAAATTTTGATTCCGATAAAATCTCTGAGCTTGCTGGTTTTTTTGTGCTTTTCCCTTCTTTAGTAAATTTTGATCCTGAATGGTCTCTAAAGTATCTGTGCGAATTTTCGACGTTTCTCGATCCTAACGATCACTCATCCTTTCAATTTTCAATTTTGGCTAGTCTTATTGAGCAAGCGGAAGGATTTCCATTATTAACTACGAAGTCTTTATTATCTTTGGTAAAGCACAACCAGGAAAATATTCATTATTTTAGTAGGTTAAAAATTTTGATTGAGACCCTTCATCAGCATGGCAAACAAGATACTCATATCATTTTAGAAGAAGTTTTATCAAGGCTTTCAACAAAAGGTATCTGCTGCGAATTAGCAGATTTGTTTCCCGGAACTCGTATATCCATTTCTGGATAATAATAAATCAATAATTTTATTCCCCTTATTGCAGAACGTTTTTTTGTGGCGATAGTATTACTGGGAGCATTGGGATTATCATAAAATTATTTATATGGCATTACTCTTTATTAGTAGTAATCATATATTTTCTAATTATTATCTTTATTAACGCTTATAAACTTTTTTATCTGATTTAGTTTATTTTGAACTAGTTTCTCTTTTTCTGCCCAATCTTCATTATTTTTTGGTTTTCTACCAAATACATCTTGTGTTAACTTTAGTTCTCCGTTTTTGCCGAGTATGAACGTTTCTTGTTCTAAACTAATTGATTTAAATTTTTTACCTAAAAATAGTTTATCAAAGGAACTCGAATCCTTGTTCTTAAGAATATTTTCAGGATATAACCAATTTTCTTTTGCTGCTGCTATGTAACGTTGCGCTCGTGACTTTAAAACGTAATTTACAATTGCCACTTGATTATCATTTAATTCCCTTCCTCTAATAATTTCATCATATTTTGCTATGGTAGTACCAAAATATCTTGCATTCG
>JAUXNR010000884.1 GCA_030682755.1 Flavobacterium sp. | reverse complement strand
AAAAAACCTCCCATTTCTGAGAGGTTTTGTACCCGGAGTGGGAATCGAACCCACACACCTAAGTACACGAGTTTGAGTCGTGCGCGTCTACCAATTCCGCCATCCGGGCAATTTAGATTTTTTAGTTTTTTGACTAATTTTTAGAAAAAATTAATTAAAGACTATGCCATCCGGGCATGGATACTTATTTGTGGGTGCAAATGTAAATAATTTTTTGACATACTTTCAAGAAAAATGTGCAAAAATTGCTTTCCAAGTTGATTTTTATTTCTAAATTTGCACCTCGTTTCGGCGACACACAACTAACTAACTACACCCGAGGCGTTTACATATGTTTTGTTTTGGTAGAATTCTAAAACCAAATTATATGAAGCGTTGCGGTATAAAAACAACGAATTAAAATGTCACACAACGAACCGGAAGCAAAGATATTTGCTTGTTCACAAAGTGTCTATCTGGCGGAACAAATAGCTAAAAACTATGGCATTCCACTAGGTAAAGTTACGTTCTCACATTACAGTGATGGCGAATTTCAACCTTCGTATGAAGAGTCAATTCGCGGATTACGGGTTTTTATTGTTTGTTCCACTTTTCCAAGTGCAGATAATTTGATGGAGTTGTTATTGATGATTGATGCTGCTAAAAGAGCGTCAGCCAGACATATTACTCCGGTTATTCCTTACTTTGGATGGGCCAGACAAGACCGAAAAGACAAGCCAAGAGTGCCAATTGGAGCCAAATTAGTAGCCAAATTATTGGAAACTGCAGGAGCAACCCGAATCATGACCATGGATTTACATGCTGATCAAATTCAGGGATTCTTTGAAAAACCGGTAGATCATTTGTTTGCCTCTACCATCTTTTTACCGTATGTAAAAAGTTTGAATTTGGAGAATTTGACAATCGCTTCTCCGGATATGGGTGGTTCCAAAAGAGCTTATGCCTATTCTAAATTTTTAGAATCGGATGTGGTAATCTGTTACAAACAACGTAAAGTGGCCAACGTGATTGACACTATGGAGTTGATTGGTGAAGTAAAAGGCAGAAATGTAATTTTGGTGGACGACATGATCGATACCGGAGGAACATTAGCAAAGGCAGCTGATTTAATGATTGAAAAAGGAGCTTTAAGTGTTCGTGCCATTTGTACCCACGCTATTTTATCAGGCGATGCGT
>JAUXNR010000753.1 GCA_030682755.1 Flavobacterium sp. | reverse complement strand
AAAATAGTTTTTAACTCAAACGTTTGCGTTAGTATTATAATAAGTAATTACTTACGCTTTTAAATAAAAAAATCCTGAGCTTTAAAACTCAAGATTTTATATAAAATTTCATTAATAAATTAATTATAATTTCGATTTTGCATGTAAGTTAAACTCTTGAAACAACTCAAGTAAGTTCATGGTCGCTTTAATTAAATCATTAGATTCTAATAATAATGCAAAATATAACTTGCTATTTTTAGGACTTGTTTCTACAGTTCTGATTCGTTCAATTTGCTTTTGAATCAAATTGGATACATGCATATGAATCTCAGCTTTTTGTTTTATTACACCATCAAGTCTGTCAAATGTATTCTGATCAAATATAACTTGAATTTCATCAAAAAGCTTTTGTAATTCAACATCTACACTCTTCAGATCTCTAATTTGATTAAACTTCAACTGCTTGTGATTATTATTCACATGTGAATGACTGTTTTGTGTAATAAACCCTAACGACTGAATCATATCCTGTAAATATCCCAAAATCATGATATAAAACTTACTGGCTTCAACAGAAGTCTCGTCAAGGTTTTTAATAAAATAATAAACATTACTCTTGAGTTCGTCCACTTCTTTTTCAAGTTTCTTGAGAGCTTTTTTGTTTTCTTTTAATTTCCCTAAATCTTGTAACCCTAAGTTATCAATTACATCACTGTATATTTTATTAGTTGACCCAATCACTCTGGAAATTTGATCTGAGCATTCACTAATAATTTCATTTATAGTGACAATATCTTCTCGTTTCAACTTCAACAAATCTTCTTCTTCTTTTTTCTTTTTAGTATGTCTTCTAGCACTTCTGTATAACAATAAAGCCAAAGTTATGATCAAGGCAATAAACGCAAACACCTCGCCTATTTTTAGGAAATATGCAACAATGAATGCCGAAATAAAAGCCACTAAAGCCGTCACAAACCAACCGCCAATAACATTGAAAACACCTGCAACTCTATAAACAGCACTTTCTCTATCCCAAGCTCTATCAGCAAAGGAAGACCCCATGGCTACCATAAATGTTACATAAGTTGTGGACAATGGTAATTTAAGAGACGTGCCAATGGAAATTAAAATACTGGCAACCATTAAGTTTACAGACGCTCTAACCATATCAAATGCTGGCTCGTCTTTTTTCTTTTTCCCTTTTATAACAGGCTTTTCAAACTGTTTGTCAATTTTTAATTGAATAGACTGTGGTAAAAAATAATTGATACCTTGACCCAAATAAATTCCGGAACGAACAATAAAACGGGATAAAATATTAGGTGAAAAACGCTCCACACCATCACCTTGTCTTGATAAATTTACACCGGTTTCAATTACACTTCTTGCTTTTTTTGAGGTCCATAAAGTAAGTACCATAACCAATCCGGCAAACAATAAAAAATAAAACGGTGCCACAATAGTTTCATCAGCCAATGCTCCCATCATGAAAGAATCACCTGAAACACCTGAACCATTGAATATTTGATAGGAATTAAATGCTGCAATTGGAACACCTATAAAATTTACTAAATCATTACCTGCAAAAGCAAGAGCCAAAGCAAAGGTTCCAATAATAATAATTACTCTAAGTATATTAACCTTGAAAACACTAATCAACAATTGAGAAAGCAATGTGAAGAACAAAAAGTTAATCCCAATTATAATCCATTGATTGTCAACAATCATTTGATAATTTTCTTTTGAAATAAAAGAAACACCTTTCAAACCTTTAATTAAAATGAAAAAAGAAATAGCTGTTATGGCTAATCCTCCAAAAATAGACCCAATGTATTTAACCCTTTTTTCATATTGAAAAGTAAAGATCAATCTGGAAACATATTGAACCAAACTACCTATAGAAAATGACAATACCACAGATAACAAAATACTTGTGACAATTTCAGAAGCCTTTTTGGTATTAATATATGCACTTAAATTATCAAAAGTATCGTCTGTAGTATAAATTTTATAAAGAGCCAAACAAACAGCAGCTCCAAGTAATTCAAAAATAATGGATACTGTAGTTGATGTTGGCAATCCCATGGAATTAAAAACATCCAGAAGTAAAATATCAGAGATCATTACCGCCAGAAAAATGATCATAACGTCATTAAAACTAAACATGGAAGGGACAAAAATACCGCTTCGGGCAATTTCCATCATACCACTTGAAAACAAGGCTCCAACTAAAACACCTAAACTGGCAACAATCATAATTGTTTTAAAGGAAACTGCTTTTGAACCAATTGCTGAATTAAGAAAGTTAACAGCGTCATTACTAACACCTACAACTAAATCTGTAATAGCTAAGATGCCCAAAACAACAAGCATCACAATATAAATTTGTTCCATTATAATGGTTAAAAATGTTCTGCAAAATTCCGTTAACTATTTCAATCTAATGTTAAGTGAATGTTATCAATTCATGTAAGTAATACTTTAAAGATTTGAATAAAATGATTATCTTTATTTCTTAAAATATATCCTATGGCAATCTTAAAAGTAATTGAAGTGCTTTCCAGTTCAGAAAAAAGCTGGGAGGATGCCACACGAAAAGCTATTGCTCAAGCAGCAAAATCATTAAAAAACATTCGTTCTGCTTACGTGCAAGACCAAAGTGCGGTTGTAAAAGACGGAAATGTTCTGGAGTTTCGAGTGAATCTAAAAATCACTTTTGAACTGGAATAATGAATTAAAATTGTAATTTTAAGCGTTCTCAAAAGGAACGCTTTTTTATTTTAATTTATGCAAAACGAACTCAAACAAGAAACCAGTCCCTATTTGTTGCAACACGCCAATAATCCTGTTCATTGGAAAGCCTGGAACAACAAAACACTAAAAGATGCTGAAGAAAAAAACAAACTTATATTAATTAGCATCGGCTACTCTGCTTGCCATTGGTGCCACGTGATGGAACACGAAAGTTTTCAAAATGAAGAAGTGGCTCAAGTCATGAACCATAGCTTTGTAAACATAAAAGTTGATCGGGAAGAACGCCCGGATGTGGACGCTATTTATATGAAAGCGGTTCAAATAATGACCGGACGTGGTGGCTGGCCGCTAAATGTAGTTTGCCTTCCGAATGGAAAACCGGTTTGGGGCGGCACCTATTTCAGAAAAAACGATTGGATAAATACGTTGGAACAGCTTCAGGAACTATATGAGACACAACCTGAAAAAATGGTTGACTATGCCGAAAAATTACATGAAGGCATTGAAAATTCAGGATTGATTGATAGCCAAACAGACAACAAAACAATTGACTTTAAAAAACTGGAAGCCTATTTATCTAAATGGGAAAAAAGTTTTGACTGGGAATTTGGCGGCTATAACCGAGCTCCAAAATTTATGATGCCAAACAATTATCAATTTTTACTCAAATATGGATTCATATCCAAAAACGAAAAAATACTTGAATACGTTAACCTCACATTAACCAAAATGGCTCAAGGCGGGATTTTTGACACCGTTGACGGAGGCTTTTCCAGATATTCTGTTGACATGAAATGGCACGTGCCTCATTTTGAAAAAATGGCATACGATAACGGTCAACTTTTATCGGTTTATGCTGATGCTTATAAACTTACTAAGAATGAAGTTTATAAAGAAATCATTGAAAAAACCACCAATTTTATAGAGAGAGAATGGTTAAACGAAAAAGGTGGTTTTTACTCCGCTATAGATGCTGATAGCCTGAATGAAAAGCAACATTTGGAAGAAGGTGCATTTTATGTTTGGACCAAAGAAGAACTATCAACGCTGCTGAAAGATGATTTTGACCTATTCAGCCAAGTTTTTAATATTAACGATTTTGGACATTGGGAAAATGGAAACTATGTTTTAATTCAAAAAGATGCTATTGAAACCATTGCAACCCAAAATTCAATAGACGCAAAAACATTTCAAAACAAAAAAAGAGATTGGGAAAAACTTTTGTTTGAAAAAAGAGAATTTCGGCCAAAACCTAGATTGGATGACAAATGTATCACATCGTGGAATGCCATTCTAACAAAAGGATTCATTGACAGTTACAAAGCTCTGGGGAATGAGGATTTATTAAAAATTGCTATAAAAAATGCAAATTTCATACTTTCCAATCTCATGACAGAATCAGGCAGTTTGTTTCATACCTATAAAAACGAAAAAGCAACTATAAATGGATTCTTAGAAGATTACGCCTTTGTGATTGATAGCTTTATCGGTCTTTATGAAACAACTTTTGACGAAAAATGGTTGCAACATTCCAAAAATTTAACCAATTATTGTTTAGATCATTTTTATGATCAAGATAAAAAATTCTTTAGATTCACTTCAGATTTAGATGACGCATTAATCGCCAATCATTTTGAATTGGAAGACAATGTAATCCCGGCTTCGAATTCCGTAATGGCCGTAAACTTATTTAAACTTAGCATATATTTTGAAAATTTATTTTTTGAAGAAGTCTCTCGTCAAATGATTCAAACTGTATTTTCTTCCATAGATTATCCTTCTGCTTTTTCAAATTGGTTGTTAGCCGCACTCCATTTTTCAGAAAATCAAAAAGAACTTGCCATTTGTGGAGAAAATCATTTAAAACATATGAAGGAAATCAACAAGGGTTATTTCCCAAATATAATTCTTGCGGGATGCAATAAAACAAGTGAATTACCTTTTTTACGACACCGTTATGTTGACAAAAAAACGCTTTTTTATGTTTGTCAAAACAGAAGTTGCTTAGCTCCTTCAACACACTTTGAAGATGTTGTAAAAGAATTAAACAACTAAAAATAAAAACGTTAGCTTTTTTTTGTAAATTTGGCATTCACCAAAAAAATCAAACACAATGGGATTAGGAAGTTTTTTTAAAAATTTATTCGGTTCTGCCAAAGAAACAGCATCAGAAGTAACCGAAAAAGCAGAGACAGTTTTGGATCAAGCAAAAGAAAAGGCTTCAGAGTATGCTTCAAAAGCTGAAGAATACGTGGAGAAAGCAGTAGAAAATGCTAAAGAATCTTATCCTGAAGTGAAAGAAAAAGTAGAAAATTTTGCAGAAAAAGCAAAAGAGACTGTTTCAGATTTTGCTGAAAAAGCAGAAGAAAAATTAGGCAATTTGGCAGATGATGTAAAAGAAAAAATTCATAACTATACTGCCCCAGCTACAGAAGAAACTGAAGAAGTAGTCTCAAAGTTTGCAGAAGAAGCAGAAGAAGTAACGGAAGAAGTAAAAGAAAAAGCAGAAGAAGTTACTGAAGATTTGGAAGAGAAAATTGAAGAAATCAGAAAGGTTTCAGATGAAAATGCAGACTAAATTTTAATCTTTTTTTAAAATAAAACAAACTTAAAAATAGTATATTGCACTCTCAAATAAACAATTTATTTGAGAGTTTTTTTATGGATTTAATTACTATAAACGCCGATTTTATTACCCGTTATTGGGATTATTTTACGACCGTTTTAATGGAATATTCGCCTAGATTAATCTCAGCAGCAATCATTTTTGCCGTTGGTTGGACCGTCATTAAATTAATCAAAAAATTAATCATGAGTGTCATGGTTAAACGAGAAATGGAGCCAACCCTTTCAAAATTTTTGGCGGATATTTTAATTTGGACTTTAAAAATATTACTTTTTGTAACTGTAATTTCCCGTTTAGGGGTTGAAAACTCTTCGTTTGTAGCCATAATTGGTGCTGCAGGTTTAGCAATTGGTTTGTCTCTACAAGGTTCGTTAGCAAATTTTGCCGGTGGCGTTTTAATTATAATGTTCAAACCTTTTAAAGTTGGAGACTTCATTGAAGCTCAAGGTGTAATGGGAACTGTGAAACAAATTCAAATATTTGTAACACAACTTTCAACGACAGATAACCAAACCATTTTTGTGCCAAATGGAGCTTTGTCTAACGGAACGATAATTAATTACACTTTTGCTACAACTCGAAGAGCAGATTTAACAATTGGAATTAGTTATAGTTCAAACATAAAATTAGCTAAAGAATTAGCATTAGAAGTAATGCTGAATCACCCTAAAGTTCTAAAAGATCCTAAGCCAATAGTTTTAGTTCGTGATTTGGCAGACAGTTCAATTGATTTGGCTGTTAGACCTTGGTCAAAACTTGAAGACTTTTTTGAAATGCGATCTGATATATTGGAACAAATAAAACTCAAATTTGATGAAAATGGCGTTACAATCCCTTTTCCTCAAAGAGATGTACATATTAACTATTTAAATGAAAAATCATGAAAACTAAATTAATTTTTTCAGCTATTATCGTGTTTTTATTAAACACTTTCGTTTATTCTCAGGATAATCAAGAATTAATTCGCCTGCAAAACGATATGAATGCCAGAGGAAATGTTAAATCAAAGCCAACTATCATGGGTACTCCCTATGTTATTGATAATTATATTTCTGGAAAAGCATCAAATGCCACAGAAAGCATTCTCTTTAAATATAATGCCCATAAAGATGAAATTGAGCTTTCAGAAGGTAATAAAGTCACCATTTTAGTTCCGCAAAAGAACTTAACCATTACATCTGTGGCTAATTTCAATTATATCTACACTGATTACTTTGATAAAAAAGGAGAATTTGCATCTGGGTATTTAAATATTGTCAGTAACAACGAGAAAGTGAAATACTTTAAAAAGGAAAAAATAGTAATTGATGAAGCTGTAGAACCAAAAAACAGTTATGAAACTGCTACTCCTGCAAAATACAGAAAGGTTGATCCAGATTATTTTATTCAAATTGGAGAATCTGAACCGAGATATTTCTCAAGAAAAAAGAAAGATTTAGACAAAATGTTTGCTGGAAAAGAAAAAGAAATCAGCAAATTCATAAAAGACAACAACATTTCACTTACGAAAGATGAAAACATGGAAAGGTTGTTTACTTACATAAACGAAATTTTATAAAAATTTACTTGTTCAAGTAAAAATCTTTTAAATAAAAAGGCTCAAAATAAGCAATATCAACAAATTCATTTTTGTTAAAACCAGCATAACTTAAGTTACCCATTTGTAAAGCAGATGGGTAATTTGCTTTGGTAAGTATCGTAAATTGTGGTTGGTTTAGAATTCCTTCACACTTTATGGCTCCATCTCCCAAAAGTGTCATTTTTTCATCTTCATTCGCATAAAAATCTTCCGTAATAATTACAGCTTGTGTAGGTTTTAGTTTATTGTAATCTTTGTCAAACGTTGCGGTATATACTTCCATCCTTCTGGCATCAATCATCGGAACAATTATGCCTTCTGTTACTTGAATCTGACGAGCTAGTATTTCCATCGTATCAACAGCAATCAAAGGAATCGATGCTGCATAGCACAAGCCTTTAGCTGCAGCAACTCCTATCCGTAATCCTGTATATGATCCAGGCCCCATACTAATGGCAACAGCACTTAAATCAGAAATTTGAATAGCACCTTCAGCCAAAACTTCTGAAATAAACACATGTAATTTTTCTGCATGAGAATAACCCAAATCAGCCACTTCTCTACTACTAATAATTTCGCCATACAAAGCCAAAGAAACCGAACAGTTCTTTGTGGATGTTTCGATATTTAAAATATAACACATACATTCAATAAAGTCGCAAAGATACTATAAAATAAAAAGGATTTAAAA
Organism: Flavobacterium sp.; assembly: GCA_030682755.1. Classification (GTDB taxonomy): domain Bacteria; phylum Bacteroidota; class Bacteroidia; order Flavobacteriales; family Flavobacteriaceae; genus Flavobacterium. The sequence goes on along the minus strand of JAUXNR010000753.1, from coordinate 7,053 downwards.
CCGAAATTTTAAATCCTTTTTTGGCTATATTCTTAAAAATTATTTTTTCTTTTTTGCCATTTCCTCTTCACCTTTCACAAAAACTTTATCGCCGGAGCTTAATTCTTTTGTAACCATGGTATAAGATCCAACAATAATGACTTCATCTTTTTTCAAGCCTTCCAAAACTTCAATAAAAGTATCATCTTGAATACCCGTTTTGATAACTCTGATTTTTGCGACATCACCTTCTTTTACAAAAACACACTCCATTTTTTTGTCCAACTTGGTAGAACCTTTAGTTTCTTCAAGTAAGGCTGTTTTTCTACCTCCAGTTGTGTCTGTTTTTACCACTACGGAACTAATTGGTACCCCCAAAACGTTTTCTCTTCTTTTTGTAATAATGTCAACTGTAGCAGTCATACCGGGTCTGAAAGGTGAAAAATTTTCAGGCTTGCCTTCTGTTAAATCAGCATAAGACTCTTTTAAAATCCTAACTTTTACTTTAAAATTAGTTACCTGGTCTGCCGTTACAGCATTACTGGCAGAATTTGAAATACTCGTCACAATGCCTTTAAATTGCTTTTTCAGGTAGGCATCAACTTCAATGTTTGTAGAATCACCAATATTTATTTTAACGATATCATTTTCATTTACGTCAACCTCCACTTCCATATTATTCAAATTGGCTACACGAAGAATTTCAGTACCTGCCATTTGTTGCGTTCCTACAACACGCTCACCCAATTCTGCATCTAATTTTGAAATGGTTCCGTCAACTGGAGCAAAAATTGTAGTTCTTCCTAAGTTTTCTCTGGCTTCATTAACCGTTGCAGAAGCACTCTGAACCATATAATATGCTGCATCTTTTGCGGCTTTAGAAGATTCAAAAGCAGCAATGATTCGATCCCATTCTGATTTTGAAATCACACCTTTTTCAAATAAGGCTTTATTTCTGGTATAATTTGCTTGTGCTTCTTTTAATTGAGCTTCTGCTTGACTCAAACTTGCTTTTGTATTTGACAAACTTGCAACAGAACGATTCAATCCTGAGGTGTATAAATCCGGATTAACCCTAACAAGCAATTGTCCTTTTTTAACAACATCACCCTCTTTTATTGGCAATTCAATAATTTCTCCTGAAACTTCTGAAGATATTTTAATCTCTGATTCAGGTTGAATTTTTCCGGTTGCAGAAACCGTTTCAACAATGGTGATAGTCTTTACTGTGCTGATTTCAACTTCTTTCCCTTGATCTTTATTGCCAATCACACCTGTTTTTGACAAAGCAATTAAAACAATAATAAGCACAATAAAAACCGCAATAACTCTATATAATACCTTTTTTGACATAATTTATTTAGTTTGAATAATTGGAATTCCGAAATAAAACTCTAAAATTTTGGTTCTGAAAATATAATCGTATTTTGTCCGTAATACTTCAGATTGAGCATTTGCTAACAACGTTTGAGATTGACTAAAATCAAATGCATTCATTAAACCTACATCAAATCGTTCTTTTGCATATACAAATGATTCTTCTCTTGCTTCCAAAGTAACCAATGCCGCTTCATGAGCATTTAAAGCTCCTTTTGCATCCGTAAAAGCAGTAAAAACATTTCGTTCTAAAGTCAATTCTTCTTGTTCATAAAGAATTTTGCTTCGCTCTAGAGCAACTTTTGAACGTTGTACATTTGTTCTGGCTGAAAAGCCATTGAAAATAGGAACCGTAAGTTGTACACCAAAATTTTGCCCTTTGTTGTTTTCAAACTGATCCAAGATTGGAAGAGCTCTGCCTAAAACAGGATTAAAATTTGGTTGTACCACGTTTTGAAAAGTGTCTTCAACCACACCAATAACCGTAGTTGGATTGGTTGGATTTAAAGCAATTCCGGTAACGCGTTCCAAACTGGTTGCCCTTGTACTGAAACTGTAAAAACCTTGTAATCTTGGTTGATACGCTCCTTTTGACATGGCCAAATCACGTTCAGCTATCTCTAAATTTGTTTTTGCAATTTTTAATTCTGTTCTGCTTTCTTTAGCTTTTTGATAAATTGATTCAGGCGTCTGTAATAATAACGGATTTTGAACCGCATCATATTCCTGATCAATAATGTCAAAATTTTTAAAATCTTCAATTTGTAACAATTGAGCTAAACTTAATTTTGAAATTAACAACGCATTTTCAGCCAAAATTACACGTTGTTCGTCAGAAGCAACTGTTGCTTTCATGTCTAACAAATCACCTCTCGGTATAACTCCCGCATCAAGCAAATCAGTTGAACGCTCTAACTGTTTACGGTTTGTTGCTAATTGTTCTTGCTGTACTTTTAAATTCTCTTTGTTAAACAATATTTGCAAAAAAGCATTAGCAACATTCAACCCAATATCTTCCTGCATTTTGGTCAATTGATATTGTGAGGCCACTTTTGAAAGATTGGCTCTTCGCAACCTATTTTGATTGATCAATCCGTTATAAATATCAACACCCACATTTAATCCCGCTGAAGTAAACTGAGTCGTTTGATTTTCTAATAAACCCGTGGTAATATTTTGGTTCAAACCAATATTCCAACTGTGAGAAGCTGTTGCATTGGCCGATGGCAAAAAATTTCCGATAGCACTGGTTTTTTCAATTCCGGCCAAATCTTTATCTAACTCTGAATTTTTAATTGAAATATTATTTTCCAAAGCATAGTAAACACATTCTTCTAAAGTCCATTTTTTACTTTCTTGGGAGAACACTATTCCGCAAGCAAAAAACAAAAATCCTAATAGTATATTTTTAATTTTCATGTAGGGTAAATTCAAAAATAAAATTACGTATTGTAATTAAAACATTGGCTATTTGACGCAAAAAAATGATTTGTGTTACAGCAATACTAAAATTAACTCAAAATAAAATTACATTTACGCAAAATTTGAGATTTTTAATATGAAAGCATTCCTTTTTATTTGCATTTTTATGGTACTGCTCTACTTTATGGTAGGCTGCTCTTCTACTCAAAAAATTGAAACTTTAAAGCCGGAACCTGATAATGCTTCTGCTATAGCTTTTGAAAGCGAAACTTCATTCATTAATCTTCCGGTAACGATTAAAATTAAAGATATTGAATCTCAGATGAATAAATTTCTGAACGGCTTAATTTATAACGATACCATATTGAGCGATGACAATTTAGAAATGAAAATATGGAAACAAGCTCCAATAAAAATCTCCTCAGTAATTGATGGTAAAAGCACAAAAATAGAAACAACATTACCTTTAAAAGTTAAGGCAAAATATCGATATGGATTTGACAAAATGGGTATTCGTTTGTATGATTTTAAAGAATTCAACCTTGATGGTGTAGTTACTTTAATCAGCGATGTAGGATTAACCAATTGGCAATTAAAAACCGTTACAAACATAAAATCATTGGAATGGAAAGAAAGCCCAAGCATTGTTATCGCCGGAAAAAACATCCCGATTACCTATATTATTAATCCAACAATAAGAATCTTTAAATCTAAAATTGAAAAAACCATTGACAACTCTATTAAAGAATCTTTAAACTTTAAACCTCAAGTTATAGATGCTTTGGATCAGGTTGCAACACCCTTTGAATTGAGTGAAACGTATGAAAGTTGGTTGCGTTTAGTTCCTATTGAAGTATATAGCAAAGACGCTTTGATTGACGCTCAATCAATAAAAGTTGAAATGGGTTTAAAATGTTTGATGGAAACTTTTGTTGGCAAAAAACCGGAAAAAAAGTTTGAAAAAGAAAAGATTATTTTAAAACCGGTCTCATCAATGCCTGATCGAATTACGGCTAATATTGTTGCTGTTTCAACTTATGAAGACGCTTCTAAAGTAATGACCAAAAATTTTGAAGGTCAAACTTTTGGTGATGGAAGCCGAAAAGTAAAAGTAACAAAAGTAAACCTATGGCACAAAAAAGGGAAAATGATTATTGCTTTAGATCTTCAAGGAACTGTAACGGGAACTATTTATCTATCTGGATTTCCTCAATATAATGCTGAAACAAAAGAAATCTATTTTGACCAATTGGATTATGCTCTTGATACAAAAGGTGTTTTGACTAGAACCGCAAATTGGCTGGCTCAGGGATATATTTTAAGAAAAATTCAAGAAAATTGTCGTTATTCCATCAAACCAAATTTAGAAGAAGGGAAGCAAAATGTCCTGCAATATCTTAATAATTATTCGCCAATGAAAGGTGTTTTTTTAAACGGGAATTTAGATGATTTTGAGTTTACAAAAATACAATTAACCAACCAAGCCATAATTGCTCATATCAAAACTAAAGGTCAGATAAGTGTTACCGTTGACGGAATGGAATAATGAAAATTATTCTTGAGGTTTGGTTTTAAATTTCATTCTGTAAACTACATAGAATACGATGGCAACCATGATATAAGGAAAAGCCATGAGGTAAACAATTCCATCATTAACTGCTTCTGCTTTGGTTCCGCCTTCTTCGCTTTCCAAAACGGCTCTACACATTGCACATTGAGCTGATGTTGATGTTGAATAAGCCAAAAGACAAATTCCTAAAATATAGTTTACTTTTTTATTGAACATAATACGGGGAAATCATCAAATAAACCACCACACCTGTAACCGCCACATAAAGCCAAATTGGAAAAGTGATTTTTGCAATTTTTTTATGTTTATCAAATCGCTCTGCCAAAGCTTTTACATACGTAACCAAAACCAAAGGAATGACAAGTATCGACAATAAGATGTGCGAAATCAATACTATAAAATAAATCGTTCTGATGGTTCCCTCGCCTCCATAAGGCGTACTGTCTGAGGTCATGTGGTAGGCAACATACATAACCAGAAAGACAACTGAAAAAACAATTGCAGTTTTCATCAATCTTTCATGTAACTTCCTATTACCGTTTTTTATAGCAATTACCCCAAAAATCAATAACAAAGCGGTTAACCCGTTTATAGTGGCATAAATTGGCGGTAAAAAAGACAAAGGTTCAACATTAATCCCATAATCTTTTAACTTGATGGTAAAAAGAATGGCCACCACAACCGGAATTAGTATGGAAACAATAATAATCAATTTGTTAAACTTGCTTTCAATAGAATAGTGCTGCTCCATGTTATTTTTCTTCTAATAAAACTTTAATATCTTGTTTTAATGCTTCTATACCCGGTTTATATGGGCCTGAAAAATCTTCTTCAAGACCTTCCTTGTCCAAATAATTTAATCCTGAATAATACACAATCGGATTTCCGTAATTGTCTTTTCTGGATCTGATGAATCCTTTTTTATCAATAAGTGCAAAAAACCCTGAGTGTTCAAATCCGCCGTCAATTGATTTGTTTTCGGCAGCATATAAATTGAATCCTTTATTGGCAATGTCATAAATATAGGCTTTATCTCCTGTTAAAAAATGCCATTTTGGAGAAGTAACCCCTAAATGTTCAGCATGATTTTTCAATACTTCTGCCGTATCATATTCCGGATTTATTGTAACTGAAACGATACTGAAACTGGTCTCATCTTTAAAATGATTTTGCAATAAAAGCATGTTTTGATTCATAACCGGACAAATTGTTGGACACGTGGAAAAGAAAAATTCAACCACATAAACATCTCCCAATAAAGCTTCATTTGAAATGATTTGTCCGTTATGATTGGTTAATGAAAACTTTGGAACACTTCCTATGGATTGCAACAAATCCTTAGAGGTTTCAACTTGACCCGGCACATTTAACCGATCTGTATCTGTTACGCTTTTATTTGATATTCTATCGACAATTCTCGGAACAAAAATAATTCCGAAAACTAAAATGATAAACGATATTCCGATGTATGATTTATTTTTCACGATTTGCGGTGTTCTTTTTTAAAGCCAAACGATATTCAGCTAAAATAATTTTTATGTCGTCTGCCATTTCATTATGTAAGTCTGCTGCAGATATGGTGTTATACCCTTCTTTGTATTCCGGTTCCCCTTTTTTGTTTATCCCTTTTCTGCCGCGTAAGCTTAAATTTTTATCAATAATGTAAACGTTTGGTGTTCCCAAATTTTCATCTAACGTCTCTTCCAATTGCAATTGATAGTGAAATTCTTTTATAACTTCAGGATTTAAGACAACATAATGCCAACGAACTAAATCTGAAACCTGACTTAATTCTCTTTTCACATGTTGAGCATCCTCTTCTGTTCCTTCCGGAATTATCATGACCAATTGAAAATCTTTAAAATCTTTTACTTTATTATAAATTTTTTGATTCAAATTGAATGCATTTCCTTTATCATGCAAAAGATTTGTTCCCGGAAAACCAAGCACCGTTATTTTTTCGTTTAGTGAAATTGGATTCCCATCAATATCAATCAAACCTGTAACTTCTGCTATTCTTTCAGTAATGGTTGGAAGTTTTACAAAATTATTCACACCACTCGCAAAAAAAAGATAGGCCACAATGGGTAGCACAAACAACACAAAAAGGACAATATTTTTTTTCATCAGAATACCCAAAATTTGGTTTTACAAAAATAAAAAAAGGTACGCAATGCGTACCCTTAAACTTTGATAAATATTATGTTAAAAGTTCCATTTTATTGTGGAAGACTTATAAACTTCATAAATATAATCCCCTTCAATTAAAAAAATCAAAGCGATATATAGAGCCAAGAACACAAAAGTCCATACCACTGCTCTTCGCAAGCTGGAACGCTCATCACGCATGTGCATGAAATCCCATGTGATGTAATACGCCTTTACAATTGTAAGCACTAAAAAGATTAAATTTAACGGAATAAGAAATACTAAAGGCGATAAAATAATGTTCATTAATGTTGCCCCAAATCCTCCTTCAAATGGAGTAATAAAAGGCTTCATTAAGAATTCCGGTTTAACAATTCCTAAACCAACTTCAACTATAGTAACTATAGAAAGAAAGATAAAAACACCCCAAATTTTATGTTCGTTTGATTTGAACTTGAGTTTACCTCTAAATATTGCAAGATTATGATCGTGTGCCATTATTATAAATCGTTAGATTATTAAACAAGATAGAAGAAGGTAAATACGAATACCCAAAC
>JAUXNR010000875.1 GCA_030682755.1 Flavobacterium sp. | reverse complement strand
GAACCCTTCGTTTTATTTTTTCTATCGGTTGCGAATCAAACTCATTCGGATAAATACTCCGAGCAGCCCTTGTTACACTGAACTTATCCTCTTTTAAATTCGAAACATATTTAAATAACTGCTTTGTAGCAGGAAACGAATCCAAGCTTTTAGCAAGTATTGCTTTTTCGTCTCTACTAAGTGAGCGAAACCAAGAAATAAACTTTTCATTTTTTGTCACGTGAACAAAATAGGCATTAAATCATATACAATGCAAATAAATCATAAATATATGTTATAAATTATTTAGATGGAAAATAATATGGTTTGATTGCCAAAGTCTGCAAACTAACCTTTGTATCATAAATAAAAATCAAAATACCATGCCAGACATACAAACAGCTAAAAAACAAACCATCAACACACCTCCAGATAGTTTTGTTATTTCTACCGATTTGCCAAAAGGATTTCTGGAATTTTACAAGCCCCTTCATGAGAAGTATTTTGCATGGCAACAAAACATTCGTGCCAATAGAAAAGCTGCCTTAAAAGATTCCTTGAATGGAAATCTCCCACAACATTTGCCAGTAACGGATATAAACTTTACCGATTGGAAAATAAACCTTCCGAGTTGGATTACCGACCAACGTAATCAAATGACAGGTCCGGCCGACGATGGTGCGCTGGTGGTTAAAATGCTAAACTCAGGTGCTCCGGGTGTCATGATTGATTTAGAAGATTCCATGGCAAATTCATGGAGCAATCTTCTAATTGGTTACAAAAACGTACGAAAGGCACTATACGGTGATTTATCGTATCATGATGAAAAGAAAGATACCGTTGTTTCTATAAAACCATCTAATACGGTTGTTTTTACCAGATTACGTGGTTTGCACATGCACCAAGCAGGAATTTTGGAAGATTCTTTAACCTCTGCTTCTCTTTTTGATGCCGCTATGTTGGCTTATAAGATTGATTTTGCCAAACTCAAGCATCCATTGTGTTTTTATCTGCCAAAAACAGAATCTGCTGAAGAAGCAAAATTTTGGGCATCACTTTTTAAAGATTTAGCCATTTACAAAGAAGTAGATACTGATTACATAAAATGCATGGCATTAATAGAATCACATCCTATTGCTTACCAAATTGAAGAGTTTATTTATCATTTAAAAGAT
>JAUXNR010000874.1 GCA_030682755.1 Flavobacterium sp. | reverse complement strand
CGAATCAATCAAAAAAGTGCTATACTGTTGCAGGTTATTAAACAATCGGATGCGAATGCGGTGGCGGTAAGTGAAGCAATTCAAAAAGCCGTTGTTCAGATTGAAGCAGATTATAAGGCCAATAGTGTAAAGCTGAACATTGCAGATGACACCACGGAATTTACCCTTGTTGCGGCCAATGCAGTAATGAAGGATTTATTTATTGCGATTTTGCTGGTAGCCTTTGTGATGCTGTTCTTTCTGCACAGTTTCAGAAACGCCCTGATTGTGATGGTTTCGATTCCTGTGTCGCTGATTGCCACTTTTATCGGAATAAGCCTGTTGGGCTATACGCTTAATCTGATGAGTTTGTTAGGGCTGTCCCTTGTTGTAGGTATCCTGGTGGATGATGCGATTGTTGTTCTGGAAAACATCCACAGGCACATGGAGATGGGCAAAAACAAAGTGCGGGCGGCTTATGACGGAGCTTCTGAAATCGGGTTTACGGTAACCGCCATTACACTGGTAATCATCGTGGTATTTTTACCGATTGCAATGAGTACGGGATTAGTTTCCAATATTATTACCCAGTTTTGTATGACGGTTGTTATTGCAACGCTGTTATCGCTGTTAGCTTCTTTTACGATTGTTCCATGGTTGTTTTCACGCTACGGAAAACTGGAACACATTACTAAAAGAACTTTTTTCGGAAGGGTTATTCTTTCTTTTGAAGCCGGTTTGGATAAATTCACACACTGGGTAACAGGAATTTTAGAGTGGTCGTTGAAATTTAAAAAAACGACACTGTTAATTGTATTGGTTTTGTTTTTTGCTTCTTTCGGCTTAGTTGGAGGCGGATATATCGGGGGTGAATTTTTTGCCAAAATTGATAAAGGCGAATTTATGGTTCAGATAGAATTGCCAAAAGATGCCTCTATCGAACAATCTAACTTTATGGCCCAAAAAGCAGAAAACTTTTTGAGCAGTAAAAAAGAGGTTGTCGGTTTGATTACTACCGTTGGACAAACCAGTGACGGTTTTGGAGGTTCGCAAACCACGGTTTATAAATCGGAGATTAAAGTAACGCTGAACGACAAATCGGAACGCGAGGACAACACTTTTGTATATGCTGCCAAAATCAAACGTGAGCTTGAAAAAGAGCTGGTGGATGCAAAAGTAAAAACGGTTCCTGTTGGTTTATTCGGAGCGGATCAGGCACCGTTAATGTTAACGGTAACAGGCTCTTCACAAAAAGACGCGATGGATTTTGCTGAAAAAGCGGCGGCGGAACTTCGTAAAATCAGTGGAGCAACGGAAGTAAAATTAACTTCGGAAGATGGAAACCCTGAAATTAATGTTCAGGTAGACCGTGATAAAATGGCTGCTTTAGGTTTGGATTTAAGCACTGTCGGGATGACCATGCAAACGGCATTCAGCGGAAATTCAGATGGTAAATTCAGAGCGGGAGAATACGAATATGATATTAACATCCGGTATAATGAGTTTGACCGTTCTGACTTTAACGACGTAAGCGAACTGATTTTTGTAAATAATGCGGACCAGCAAATCAAATTGTCGCAATTTGCAAAGGTTACACAAAGTTCGGGACCGAGTTTGCTGGAACGCAGGGACAAGACGCCTTCTGTCAATGTTGAAGCACAAACTGTCGGACGGCCATCCGGTACGGTTGCAGCAGAATGGGAAGCTGTTTTTTCTAAAATGGATCGTCCGGCAGGTGTGAATTACATCTGGGGCGGTGATATGGAAAATCAAACGGAAGGTTTCGGAACGTTAGGTTATGCGTTGTTGGCTGCGATTATATTGGTTTACCTGGTAATGGTAGCTCTTTATAACAGTTTTGTAACGCCTTTTGTAGTACTGTTTTCCATTCCGCTTTCCTTTATCGGAGCCTTGGTGGCTCTGGCCTTAACCAATAATTCATTAAACGTATTTACCATTTTGGGAATCATTATGCTTATTGGTTTGGTGTGTAAAAATGCGATTTTATTAGTCGATTTTGCAAATCACCGGAAAGAGGCAGGCGAAAGTACACACGATGCACTGGTTCAGGCAAACCACGCCCGTCTGCGTCCTATTTTGATGACTACCATTGCCATGGTATTCGGTATGGTACCCATTGCTCTTGCTTCAGGTGCAGCGGCTGAAATGAATAACGGACTGGCCTGGGTAATCATCGGAGGATTAATTTCGTCTTTGTTCCTTACGCTTGTTATTGTTCCGGTTGTTTACAGCATTTTTGACAGTATTATTGTTCGTTTCAATAAAAATAAAGAAGAAGTAAATTATGAGGTAGAAATGACCGCTGAATATATTCCCGCAGAAGTGAGCGAAGACGGTTTTACCTCAAAACATATATAAAACATAATTCCACAAACAAATTAACCCGATTAAACCACGTGAAAGCGTGGTTTTTTTTATCTTGCGTAAAACATTTTACATGAAAACAATTTTAAGTTTCTTTTTACTATCCCTTTTATTAATAGGCTGTGCCAAAGAAGAAATCCAATCAATCAAAATTAAAAACCAATACACAATTGAAGTTCCAAACTTCATGAGTCAAACCGCTATTTTAAATAGAGATGCTTCACTTCAAGTTCAAAATGAAGCAAAAGAGTTTTTTACGGTAGTGATTGATGAACCTCAAGCAGAATTTAATGAAATGATGTTGACGTTAGGCAATCAATATGAAAGTAATTTTACTGGATATACCAATTTGATTACGGATAATTTAAAACTGATGGTTGAGAAAAATAATTTTTCTGAAATTAAAGACGTCACTATTGACGATAAAAAAGCCAAGCTCTTCACGATTGAAGGCACCGTTGATTCACACGAAATTATATACCATCTCGGCTTTATAGAAGGTAAAAAACACTATTACCAAATTGTGAGCTGGACCAGTTCAAAACAAAAAAAGGCAAACTTCAAAAACATGGAACAAATAGTGCACTCATTTAAGGAAACTGTAAAATAAAAAATCCCACCTTAAAAGTGGGATTTCTTATTCTCTATGAGTGGTTCTTATGCTTCAAATGGAACAACAGATACAAACGACTTGTTGTCTCCTTTTTTCTGAAACTTAACCACACCGTCAACTCTTGCGTGTAACGTGTGATCTTTACCCATGTAAACGTTTTCACCTGGGTTATGTTTAGAACCTCTTTGTCTTACAATGATATTTCCTGCAATAGCTGCTTGACCACCATATATCTTAACGCCTAAACGTTTCGATTCTGATTCTCTACCATTCTTGGAACTACCGACACCTTTCTTGTGAGCCATGATGTTTAAGTTTTAAATGTTAATTATTCTTCTGTGGTTTCCGCTTTTTTAGCAGTTTTCTTTTTTGGTGCACTAGCATTAATTCCCTCAATAACAATTTGAGAGAATGATTGTCTGTGTCCATTTTTCTTTTTGTAACCTTTTCTTCTTTTCTTTTTGAAGACAATTACTTTATCACCTTTTAAGTGTTGAATCACTTTGGCTTCTACTGAAGCACCTTCTATAGCGGGGGCGCCAATGGTAACTGTTCCATTATCATCTAACAACATCACTTTGTCAAAAGAAACTTTGCTTCCTTCTTCAGTTGCTAAACGGTGAACAAATACTTTTTGGTCTTTGCTTACTTTAAATTGTTGCCCTGCTATCTCTACGATTGCGTACATAACAATATGTTTTAATTGATTTTTTTAAGGTTGCAAATATACAACTATTTATGATTCACACAACTGTAAATCAAAAAATAAATGAATCTAGAGAAAAAATTAAGAGGTCATTTTTAATATTTGAAAAAAAACTTAGTAAATCTGTAACAAAATACCGAAATTGCACTCTTATTAGAATCAAAAAATAAATCACTAATTTTTATGAAAAAATCTTTAATGGCCTTAAGTTCAGTTCTTATGCTTGGAGGTTCCGTTTCTGCTCAAAAAGTGGAATTTGAACATTACACCTTAAATAACGGTATGCACGTGATTTTACATCAAGACAATTCTGCTCCTGTTGTGATCACTTCTGTAATGTATCATGTTGGAGCAAAAGACGAAAATCCTGAGAGAACAGGTTTTGCCCACTTTTTTGAACACCTTTTGTTTGAAGGAACTAAAAATATCGAGCGTGGCGAATGGTTTAAAATTGTAACCGGAAACGGTGGTACAAATAACGCTAACACATCTGACGACAGAACGTATTATTATGAAATTTTCCCTTCAAACAACTTAGAATTAGGTTTGTGGATGGAATCTGAACGCTTACTGCACCCAGTTATCAACCAAATTGGTGTGGACACACAAAATGAAGTAGTGAAAGAAGAAAAACGCCTACGTGTTGACAACCAACCTTATGGAAACATTTTGGCAGAAGTTAAACGCAACATGTTTTTTAAACACCCATACCGATGGGCAACTATCGGTTCTATGGAACATTTAGATGCGGCTACTTTGGAAGAATTTCAAGCATTCAACAAAAAGTTTTATGTACCCAACAACGCTACTTTAGTTGTGGCAGGTCAGTTTGATCCGGCTCAAGCCAGAAAATGGATTGACCAATATTTCGGATCCATTCCAAAAGGAGCACCAATAACGCGTGAAAAATTTGTAGAAGAACCAATCACGCAACCCTTAAGAGCTAGATATGAAGACCCAAACATCCAAATCCCAATGGCAATGGTTTCATACAGAACCCCTTCAATGAAAACCAGAGATGCTCGCGTTTTAGACATGATTTCTACAATTTTATCAGACGGAAAAAGTTCTAGACTTTACAAAAAAATGGTGGATGAAATGAAAATGGCTCTTCAAATTGGGGCATTCAATTTCAGTCAAGAAGATTACGGATTGTATATTCTATATGGTTTACCAATGGGAAGCAACACACCTGATGATATGATTGCTGAATTTGATAAAGAAATTGTAAAACTGCAAACAGAATTAATTTCTGAAAAAGAACACCAAAAACTTCAGAACATTTATGAAAGTCAATATGTGGACAGCAATTCATCTGTTGAAGGTATTGCAGGTAATTTAGCAACTTTTCATATGTTGTATGGTGATGTAAATTTAATCAATACCGAAATTGAAATTTACCGTTCAATTACCAGAGAAGAAATTAGAGACGTGGCGAAAAAGTACTTAAACCCAAACCAACGTTTAATTATGGATTACGCTCCTAAATCAGATAAAGCTCAAAACTAAGATAGACAATCATGAAAAAAATACTAATTATTGTAACGAGCTTGTTATTAACATTTACTATGCAAGCACAAGATAGACCGCAACCTAAACCGGGACCTGCACCAAAAATCAACATCGGAAAACCTCAAACGTTTGAATTGCCAAACGGCTTAAAAGTACTGGTAGTTGAAAATCATAAATTACCAAGAGTTTCTTACAGCTTAACCATTGATACACCTCCGTATGCTGAAGGAGCTAAAAAAGGTGTTTCTGACATGACAGGAGCTTTAATGGGTAACGGAACAAAAACGGTTTCTAAAGATGACTTTAATGAAGAAGTGGACTTCTTAGGAGCTTCCATTAACTTTAGCTCTAGCGGAGCTTTTGCCAGCGGACTGTCTAAATATTCACAGCGAATCTTAGAATTAATGGCAGACGGTGCTTTGAACCCACTTTTTACACAAGAGCAATTTGATAAAGAAAAAGCGAAACTTCTTGAAGGGTTGAAATCACAGGAAAAAAGTGTACCAGCCATTGCAAGAAGAGTTGAAAACGTTTTGGCATATGGAAAAAACCACCCAAGAGGTGAATACGTTTCTGAAGAAACAGTTAATGCCATTACGCTTGAAGACGTAAAACAAAACTACATCACTTATTTTACACCATCAAATGCTTATTTGGTAATTGTTGGCGATGTAAAATTCAATGAAGTTAAAAGTTCCGTTGAAAAATTATTTTCTACTTGGAAAAAAGGAACGGCTCCTGCGGCTTCTTATACCAATCCAAAAGATGTTCAATACACGCAAATTAACTTTGTAGATGCTCCAAATGCAGTGCAATCAGAAATTGCAGCAGTGCACATCACCAACTTAAAAATGACGGACAAAGATTATTTTGCAGCTCTTTTGGCCAATCAAATCTTGGGTGGTGATTTCAACAGTTATTTAAACATGAACTTGAGAGAAGCTCATGGTTGGACCTATGGTGCTCGTTCAATTTTAAGAGGAAACAAATATGTAAACAACTTTGCCGCTACAACACAAGTTAGAAACGCTGTTACGGATAGTGCAGTGGTTGAAATCCTTAAAGAAATCAAACGAATCAGAACTGAAAAAGTGTCTGACGATGTGTTGAAAAATGTAAAAGCAGGATATGTTGGAAATTTTGTAATGCAAATTGAAAAACCGGCAACTGTAGCTCGTTATGCGTTACAAACAAAAACACAAGGACTTCCTGCAGATTTCTTTGAAAACTACATCAAAAATATCAATGCTGTGACTGCAGATGACATTTTAAGAGTTTCTAAAAAATATTTCCTAGAAGACAACCTACGTATATTGGTAGTTAGTAAAGCTGCTGATGTACTACCTGGACTGGAAAAACTAAACATACCTATTTTCTATTTTGATAAATATGGTAACAAAGTAGATAAACCTGTTGCAAAAGCAGTTAGTGCTGATGTAAGTGCTAAATCTGTTTTAGAGAAATACATCAATGCAATTGGTGGCCAAAAAGCATTGTCTGAAGTGAAAACTATCATGACTACTTCTTCGGGTACTATTCAAGGAACAGCTCTTGAAATGACTGCAAAAGTTTCTTCAAGCAACAAAATGGCTGTTGAAATGAAAGCCATGGGAATGTCTTTAATGAAACAAGTAGTTAATGAGAATGGTGGTTATATGGTGCAACAAGGGCAACGTAAAGATTTAACCGGTGAAGAATTGGCCGAAATGAAATCAAGTGCCGTACCGTTTGAAGAATTAAATCTTTTAAATAAATCCGACTTGACTTTAGGTGCTGTTGAAAACATTAATGGTGCTGATGCATATGCGGTTAAAAACGGAAAAACAACCTATTACTTTGATGTAAAATCAGGATTAAAAGTAGGTGAAGCGAAAGAAATGGAGCAAATGGGTCAAAAAATGACCCAAACCACCTATTACGCTGATTACAAAGAAGTGAAAGGAATTAAATTCCCACACAAAACGACTTTGAATATCGGAATGGAATTAGAGTTAATTACTTCAGATGTAAAAATCAATGAAGGAGTAACAGAAGAAGATTTTAAATAAGTAGTTTATTTTTTGATGAAAAAGACTGTCAGCAATGGCAGTCTTTTTTTATTTTTTATGAACACAGATTTAAGAAATTCAAGAAATTGAAAAAAATCTAAGTAGCTCTATTTTAAAAATTATATCAATTACTTAAATCTGTGTTCATAAAAAAATTAATTGTAAACCTATTTTTTAGCTGAAAGATAAACCCCCAACAAAATAATTGAAGCTCCAATCAACTGCACAAAAGTAAGCGTTTCATGATCCACCATACCCCATAAAAAAGCAACAACAGGAATTAAATAGGTAACCGATGAAGCAAAAACAGGCGACGATATTTTAATCAATTTAAAAAACAAAATATTCGCCAATGCCGTTCCAACCACTCCCAAAATAAGAATATAAACCAACACATTTTGAGTAGCTTCCGTTTGTACAGCCGTAAAAAAATCTGAAAAATAAAGCACCGCCAAAGCAGGAAATAAAATCACCACAAAATTCCCCGCAGTAATACTCAACGGGTTTAAATCAGACAAATACGTCTTGATGATGTTTACATTCAAAGCATAACAAATGGATGCAATAACCAACAAAATAGCATAATAATAGTTTTGATCCGGATTATTCAAAGCTCCGTTCATAATGAGCAACGCACTTCCTGTTAAGCCTATAAAAACACCAAAAATTTGACGTCGTTGAAAATCAATCTTAAAAAGGATAATTCCTAAAACCAACGTGTTTAATGGCGTTAGTGAATTTAGAATAGCACTAACGGAACTGCTGATTTGCGTTTGAGCCACAGAAAATAAAAAAACCGGAATAAAAGTACCCATTATGGCCGTGAGAGTAATATATTTCCAATGGCGTAATTGAATGTGTTTAATGCTGTTAAACCCAATCAGTAAGAGAAATAGAGCAGCAAAAACCATTCGAAGTGAACCCAATTGAAAGGGATTTAACCCCACCAAACCCCTTTTGATTAAAATAAAAGAGCTGCCCCAAACCAAGGCTAATATGATTAAATAGATAAATTTTAAGTTCTTGTTTTCCATGTCAAAATATTGCGTCACAAATCTGCGTTAAATTTCCCAAATCAAACGTGAAAAATTTGTTATTTTTGTACTTCGTTAGCAATTAAAACGTTTATCTAAATACTAATTTTAAAATATATCCTATGAAAATCACACAATCTTTACTGGCATTTGCAATTTGTGGAGTTTTATTTACAAGCTGTAAAGAAAATGCAAAAGACGAAAACGACACGGCTACCGTTGAAATTTTAGACGAAACACCGGCTCAATTAGCAACGGCAAGTTTTACCATTGAAGGCATGCATTGTGCTGTAGGCTGTGCAGGGACCATTCAAAAAAAATTAGCAAAACTGGAAGGCGTTGAAGAAGTAGATGT
>JAUXNR010000867.1 GCA_030682755.1 Flavobacterium sp. | reverse complement strand
TGAATTAGCCGGTGCTTTTTATGATAGAGAAATGGAACGTTACGAAGAATAGTTTTTAAAAATTAAAGCCGTTTTAAACAATTAAAACGGCTTTTTTTGTAAATCAAACTATATTAAATTTAATTGCTTATACCTGCTATCAATTAATGAGTAATATTTTGTTTTGAATTCATCACAGACAAAACTTTTTTCTAAAACAGTTTCCATTTCGGGTTTAGCATATACAAAAAGTTCTAACGTATTATCTAAAACTTTTTTATTCAGACCACCGTTTTCATAAGCGGCTAAGAAATCACTATATTTTAGTTTTCTTTTTTTTGCATTTAAAGTCAAAGCCAATTCCTCAGTATCAGCCGGATTTACTAATGTTGTTGGCACTAAATCATAAGCCGGACATAAACTCAAACCTTGTCCTTCTTTTTCCAGTAATGAAAAATTTTTCAGATGCATATCGGAGTTTCCTGTAAAAAAACTAAATAAAACTTGCTCATAAAAATTACTCACATCCAATAATGGTGAACTTGAATATTTCAACACTAATTTAGCTACTTGCTCGTGACTTCCTTTGTATTTATCTTCAGTTAAACGTTCACTCAACTGACACATATCTTCCATGTGAAGTTTGGTTTTTCTGGTTCTATCCACTCTTTTTGTGATGTAACAAAGGGTTTTGTCTTGTAACTTTACTAAACTATGTGGTACAACTTTTATTCCGCAAACATCTGCCATGTGCATGGTGGCACTTTCCAGCTCCGGCAATTGTTCATAATGTTCTGATGGTGGTTTGAGTATATAATCACCATAAAGTCCAACGATAGTGAGTTTTTTGGTTAAATTTTTTTCTTCTTTTCTGAATAAACTCAACGAAACTTTGGCCTGAACTCCAGTAACCGCCATTTGACTTTGGATCACTTTTGAAGCTAATTCTTGTAAGTTTTCCAAATTATAATTGAGTTGAGGCGTTTTTAATTGACCAAAAAAACGTTTGTTGCAGGCTTCATGAAAATCCGAATTACTTTCAAAAAGAGGTTCATAACAATACAAACATCTCTTCCCATAAAAAGTTTCAGGTTCCTGAACTTCTCTGGTGGTTTGTTCTAATCTCGCTAAATATTTCTTTTTATAATTCTTCATTTTTTTGGACACTTACAGCTCCAATGCAATCTTTACAGCAGGTGAGGAGCAAACCCATTCTGTCTTTGTAATTAATTTTCCAATTTTTCTCTGCGATGTCTAACAACCAACCTTCCGGAATTAATCCATCAAAAAAAGCAAAAAGGGTTTTGCTTTGATAAGGCTTTTCAGTTAGTGGTAATGTTAGGCTCACTGCTTGAGCATTTCCTTTTTTTAAATAATCGGTATCATATTGAAATGAATAACCGTGATCAGTTTCTAAAACTGTTCCGCAGTATTCATTTTTCATATATACTTTTCCGCTTCTATTCATTGGTTATTAATTTATCTCGATCCATTGGAACTGGTCCTAATGTTTCTCCAAATAAGCGTAATACATCATTCACTTTATCCATTCGCAAAGTGTTTTTTCCTTGTTCTAAATCTCGAACAAATCGCAATCCAACTCCGGCTTTTAAAGCTAGTTCTGGTTGTGTAAGTTTATTTTGCTTGCGTTTTAGTTTGATGTGCTTACTTAAATCGGTTAAATTTTCTCGCATATTTATACCTTTTAAACTACAAATATACAAAAATATTGAAAAATCACACCACAAAAGGTATGTTTTTAAATTTTATTGATATTTTATACCCTTTTAGATATAAAAACAAGAGTTTAATAAAAAATGAATTAGATAGGGTATAAAAATATTATTTGTAGTAAGCTGAAAGTAATTCTAAAGCTGCTGCAAAAGGTGAAATCTCATTATTTTGAACCGCTTTTTTCTTTTTATCTAATAAGTCTATAATTTCATGATGTGTATAAAAATGATTTTTTAATTGTTCATTTATCGTTTCCATCATCCAATATTGGTTTTGCTCTTGTCTTTTTTCTTGAAAATAAGTGTTGGATTGCGTTACTTCCAAATAATCTGAAATGGTTTTCCAAACTACATCAATTCCTTCTTTTGTATAAGAGCTACATGTGGAAACTGTCGGCATCCAACCTGATTTTTTTGCAGGAAAAAGATGTAATGCCCGATTAAATTCGGTTTTGGCTAATTTGGCTTTTTTTATATTATCACCATCTGCTTTATTGATTACGATGGCATCGGCCATTTCCATAATGCCGCGTTTAATGCCTTGTAATTCATCTCCGGCACCTGAAATTTTTAATAATAAAAAGAAATCTACCATGCTATGAACGGCAGTTTCGCTTTGTCCAACGCCAACTGTTTCAATAATGATGGTGTCAAATCCTGCTGCTTCACAAAGAATTATGGTTTCACGTGTTTTTCTGGCAACACCTCCCAAAGTTTCACCCGATGCAGAAGGTCTGATGTAGGCGTTTTTATCTTTAACCAATTCTTCCATTCGGGTTTTATCGCCTAGAATACTTCCATGAGAAATGGTACTGCTTGGATCAACAGCTAAAACTGCCACTTTTTTTCCTAATGAAGTCAAGTGTTTTCCAAAAGCTTCAATAAAAGTGCTTTTACCAACGCCTGGAACGCCAGTAATACCAATACGGACAGATTTATTGGCATAAGGTAAACATGCATTTATAACTTCATTTGCTTTTGCTAAATGTTCTGGATTGGTGCTTTCCACTAAAGTAATGGCTCGGCTTAAATCAGAAATGTTACTTTTTAATATTCCATCAATCAACTCATTTGAAGAGGGTTGAACTTTTCGAAATTGTTTAATGTTCTTCACAACCAAATCACTGATGAATTCCGGTTGAGGAACACCTTCTTTTTCATTTAAAGCAGATTTATTTGGATTTGATTTTTTCACAATACTAATTTCAAGTAGTAAAAGTAAGTAAAATCAACAAGAGATTCAAGTGATTAAAAAAAGCATCAAAAATTGAAAGAACAATTTTATAATGGTATTTTTACACTCCAATTTCAACTATGGAAAATATAATCTTGCTCTTTCTTTGTTTGGCTTTAGGAGTTGGTTTGCGATATATAAAAACTTTTCCAACAAATGGTCATATTGCTTTAAACCATTTTGTGATTTATATTTCATTGCCGTCTTTAGCATTATATTACATTCCTAAAATTGAAATTTCAACTTCGTTATTGTACCCATTAGGAATTGCATGGTTGAGATTTACATTGTCATTTTTGTTTTTCTCAATTTTACAAAAATGGCTAGGATGGTCAAAAAAATTAACGGGATGTCTTGTTTTAACAGGAGGTTTATCTAATACTGCGTTTATTGGATATCCTGTTGCTGAGGCATTGTATGGTCAAGAAGGTTTGAAAACAGCGATTTTTGTGGATCAACCCGGATCATTTGTTGTAACAGCCACTTTAGCT
>JAUXNR010000857.1 GCA_030682755.1 Flavobacterium sp. | reverse complement strand
TCGATGCGTTATAAACAACGGAATCATAGTTATTTAAATCATTAACAAGTGCAATAGCAGAGACTGGGTCTGTAGTTAAGATTCCTAATGAAGGGCTGTAAAGAGCTTGGTTGTCAACAAAAACAACTGTACTTTCAGAATTTGCGGTATATGTACTAATAATTTGATTTAATCCTGTATCGTTTGAATAGTTACCATCGTAATTAGAATTTGTATATAATATAAAACCGGGTTTAACCATTACTTGAACTCGTGACATCTGAGAAAATGCCGGAACACTGAAAACATAAAGTAGAAAAAGTAACGTTTTTTTCATTGGTAAAAATTTAGACATTCAAAAATACTATTATATTTTTAATAATTTATGATTCAAGTCGTTATAAGCGAAAGTATTAGTAAAATCCTTCCCTTTAAAACAATCTTTCTTTACTTGATTTTAGCACGTTACAAACCATCTTGGCCTATTTTACTGCTTTACAATTTTTTCAGTTTGAGAAAACTGATCGTTTTTAATTCTTAAAAAATAAATACCATTTGAAAGTGATGAAATGTCAATTGTTTGCGAACTATCTTGGAGTATATTCATTTTGCTTTTGTAAACAACGCGACCATTGTTGTCAAAAATTTCTAAATCTAAATCTTGAAATTGTGGATCAATTTTAATTTCAAAAATGCCTGATGTTGGATTGGGAAACAGTGTGAATTTTTTGTCTAATTCATTACTATCCGTATTTAACAATACTATATAACCAATCTCACTAGTTGAATCATTAACCAAAACGGTGCCTTCTAAACCTTCAAGTGCGGTCTTTAAACTTGTTGTATTACAAAATTGACATCCAATAGTAAATACATTAGCAAAACCTGTAACCCCAGGAAATGCTAATTCATAATATTTAACATTAAATTGTTGAAAAATAGTATTCAATTGAGCATTGGATGTTACAATGATTCCATTTGAATCTGTTGAAACATAATTACCATTTGTCAGGTCACTAATTCTGGTGTATAGATAATGGTTATATGAAAATGGTATTTGCTCAATTGAAGCATTATAAACAACCACACTGTAAGCATTTAATTGGTTGACAAGTGCTTCAGCATTCACCGAATTAACTACTCGAATAATACCTAAAGTAGAACCATAATTTGGATTGTCTTGGTCAAAACTATAGGAAAATTCAAATAATGAAACATAGGGATTAATAATTTGGTTCAGACCTACATCATTAGAGTACTCAGTAGTATTAGTAACTCCAGAAGTTTCATAAAAAAAATATCCCGGTTTTAGCAATACTTGTACAGTAGTAAACTGTGCAAATAATGAAAAACTAAATAAACAAAGAAGTGTAAGTAAAATTTTTTTCATATTCTTTCATTTGATACTCAAATTTACTAAAAAATACTTGTAATACTATAATTCTTACCGTTAAAAGCAATAGTATCATTTATTTTTCTTCCCATAAACAATTCTCCCAAAGGCGATTGTGGTGACATACCGAAAACAAACTTGCCTTCTACTTCTATCTTTGGCAATGCGACAGCCATTAAAAAATACGTCCCGTTTGACTCAATCAAGCTACCTAAAATAACTTGTTTGGAAACTATGGAATAATCAATTTTTAAGAATTTATTTTGTGTTTCTAAAAACTCTAACAGTTTTTTGTTGAGTTTTTCCTGTTCCAAATGCATCATGGCCAAGCCGGTTTCATGCTTATCTCCGGCTGAACCTTTGGCATCGTTTTTTGAGTCTTCTGTTAAATCTACAATCATCTCGCGTAACGAATTGATACGATCATTAAGGTGTTGGTTGTAATGTTGAATGATGTGGTTTTTCATTTTTTGAGTTGCTGAGATGCTGAGTTAAAAAAGTCCGCAAGACTTATTAAATTTTGCGGACTTTTTAAAATCAATGTTTGCTTCGCGGTTAAAAAAAATTAAAAATCAAACTTATAATTTGCCCCTAACACCACTTGAAACTGTTGAGCAGGAAAATTAAACCATTTCTCATAAGACTGATTGAGTATATTATTCAAGCGTAAGAAGCCTGTTAAACGTTCGTTATGTCTGTAACCGATATTGGTATTCAAATCAAAATAACTGTTTAATGTTGCTTTGTTTCTATCTAAAAATGCTGGATCATTTGCTACGGTTAAAAATTCATCATATCGCTGTCCGACAAAAAAGGCTTCCACTCCGCCAAACCATTTTTCTGTAAAAGTTACATTCAAATTACTTCCCACAGTCACGGCAGGCAAATTCCATGCTTCTTGTTCAAAATCAGTTGTGTAACTATTTAAAGCGGCATTAATTCCGAAAGAGACATTTTTTGAAAAATCAGCTTTCAATTCACCTGAAAATGCAATGGTTTTTACATCATCATACACTACGCCAAAGGAATTGCCGTTGCCGTATGCTTTGTTACTCGGATCCATAGAGGTGAATGATTCCAGGCTATTGTATTTAAACAACGCTTTGGCTTTTTCATTGATATAAGAACCTCTAACATTATAACTGATATTTCCGGCTAATTTTCCTTTCAAACCGGCAAAAATATCATATTGTCTGTCGGTTGGTGTCATAAATTGTGTTGGAGACAAAAACGGGTTGATATTGGTAAAATCTCTGTAACTGTTTTGTTGTAATGATCCTTCTGCACCTGCATAAAAGATCATTAAATCGCCCACCACTTTGTAGGCTGCAGTAATTTGTGGATACACAAAAAGATTGTTGTCACCTTCACTAGCAATACTATAGAAAAAAGCAGCTCCGATATTCATAGACAAATCATCTCGGTTGTAAACAAAACTTGGATGAATTCCCACATTGGTAAATCCGTAATCTATTTTATTTGAATCAAAATAACTTCTTTCAAAAGAACCGCTTACATTGTCAACAATCACTTTAGTGTTGATTTGAAAATCATTGATGGCAAATTCAAAAGTGGGTTTTAATATCAATCTGTTTTCTATCGAATTATAGGCATCCCAAAAACGATTGTACTTGATACTTGCTCCTTTAAAAAAACTGTCTTCCATGCCTAATTTTCCACCTACATAAAAATTGTGATACGTTTGCTGGGGATCAATTCCGTTTAAAAACAAATCGCGGTCTTCTTGAGATAGCGAACCAATTAAATAATCAGGAGTTCCATACCAATTATACATTTGATGTTGGTAACCCAAATCCGCATTCCAAGACATGTCTTTGTTGTGATTCCCGTAAGTTAAATCCAATGAGGTATTGTAAAATTTATCATCCAATAACGCTTCTTCAATTCCGCCTTGCGAAGAATGATGGCGTAACATTCCGCCAACATATTCATTGCGATTGAGTTGTTCTGTAACAAATAATTCGCCAATTATAGTGCCGTAATTTCCAAATCCAAGTGTAGCATAATTACTGAATAATTTCTCTTTTTTAGATTTATCTACTGCCGCTGCTTTTCCTTTGGCAGGCGTAAAAGTTGACGCTACCGGAAAAGAAAAAATATTGTATTGAATGTCTTCTTTTTTAGAATTGTCTTCGTCATCTAACGAAGGTGTTTCTTTCACTTTAAAAGCATCTGAAATAGTGGCCGTATAAGGTTTTACTACATTCACCACTTCAGTTCCTATATTTTCATCTTTCTTTTGAGCCAATGCTGTTTGAGCAACAATCAGCATCATGATTAAAAGGTATTTTGGGTTGCTTTGCATAATTTACTTTTTTAAAAACTGCTTACTTTAAAATTAATTCTGAATCGATGAGTTGCGTTTGGCTTCTTCTGCTTTAATCATGGCCAATTCTTTTTGAGCTTCTTCTACCACATCCGGATATTCTTTGAAATTTGCAATCAAACTATCCAAAATATAAGTGGCCTGAAAACTGTCTTTTAAACCATAAAAATTCTTAGCCATTACCACCAATCCTTTGGCTCCATAATATCGGTAACCCGAAAAATCTTTGGTTAATTTTTGAACAGCCGTATTAGATGCTTCAAACTTATTTTCTTTGTTTTTAAAATACGCATCATAATACAATGCTTCTGCAGCCAATTCGCCTTTTGCAATGGTCATCAAAGTTGCATAAGCCGCTTTTGCTTTGACTTCATCTTTTGTTTTCATGGCAGAACGAGCAATAATCATGTGGGCATCACTCTTAATTCTGTCGTCAACTTTTGCATTGTTTAAAACCTTATCGGCATAAATAACTGCATTAGCATATTCTTCTTGTTCATAATACGCTTTCATCAAATTGGATTGAGCAAACGTAATGTTTTGAGGAAAATCTGCTTCAGTTTCTAAACGTTTCAAAGCCGGAATTGCCTTTGCGTAATCTTTTTTCTTTAAATGAATTTCTGTCAATCTGGCCAATGCCTGTTCTGTAAATTCACTTCTTGATTTGGAAGCTACAAATTCATAATGTGGAATGGCATTGGTTTCCAAACCATCAGCAAAATATAATTGTGCTAAATAGAAATTGGCTTTCAAAGCGTGGATTCCATTAGGAAATTTAGATACATAACTGCTAAATCCTGAAATGGCTCCTTTTGAATTGTTTTGCAAATACATTTTTTCTGCAGATTCATAAGAGGTATTATCAAGATCAGCATTGGATACTTCTACATAATCTAAGGTTTTAACCCAAGTGGCATATTCATCCACTTTTCCGGTATCCACATAAATTTGTCTTGCCGTTGTAACCGCTTCCATAGCTTCTGTTGTTCTTGGATAATCGGCAGCTACTTTTTTGAATTTTGTCAACGCCAATTGCGGTTTGTCATCATTATAATAAATCAATCCCTGACGCAAAATTGCACGTGCAGCAAAAGAACCGTTTTTATATTCTGAAATTAATTGGTCATAAATTTTAAGAGCCAAATCTGATTTGTTTTCATTGGTATAGGTATTTCCTAATTCAAACAAGGCATCATCACGGTATTGTGATTTTGGATAATTTTTCAAAAACAGATTTAAGTCTTCAATCTTTTTTTCGTTTCTGGCAACAAAACCATAGCTGATAGCTTTTTGATATGCCGCATAATCGGAATCCACCACTTTTAATTCGATGGCTTTATTGTATGCTTCCATAGCCGGCCAATATTTTGCCGATACAAAATGACTGTCGCCCAAACGCAAATAACTGTCATTCAGCCTTGTCTTATCTTCTTTCGCCACATCAATTTGCTTTTGAAAGAACGTAGCCGCTTGTTCGTATTCTTTCAATTTAAAATGCGTGTAGGCCAAATTGTAATTGATATTTTTAAATTCAGGAGTAGTTTTTGCTTCCGGATAACCTAAAAACTGTTTGAAACTTAACAAAGCTTCTCCAAAATTGTCCAACGTATATTCGCTCTCCCCTTTCCAAAACATGGCACGGGCTGTAAATTTTGGGTCGCGTGGTTCTGCCAATGATTTTTTGAACATGGTCAAAGCCTCTTGGTTATTTCCGTCAGTATATAACTCTAAACCTCTGTAAAATGTCACTTTTTGATACGCCTGTTTGTTTTCAAAACTTTTATTTTTTTCTAATAAAACCAGAGCTTCCTTATAATTTTTTGAAGTGATATAGGAATTAATCAAAAGTGTTTCCACTTCTTGTTTGTTTGGCGTGTTGGGATATTTCTTTAAAAAAGCTACCATCACATCCGGCACACTTTGGTAAGGATTACCAATTTCATAACTCAATTTTGCATAGTTAAAAAAAGCATCTTCCTGAATTTTAGGTTCAAAATCCATTTCAGAAGCATTTTTAAAAGCATTTAAGGCTTGTTGCTTTTTATTGGTTTTCAAATAACTTTCACCCAAATGATAATAAGCATTTTGAGCGACACCATCTTTTCCTTCAATGATTTTATTGAATTGAGCAATTGCATTTTCATAATCACCTTGTTTGTAATACGAATACCCGAACAGATAAAAATCGGTATTGCTCCATTTCCCTTTTTTACCTCGGTATTCTTTTAAATAGGGAATTGCTTTGTCATATTGTTTTAAATTAAAATAACTTTCGCCAATAATTTTATTCAATTCTGATTTTTCAGTAGCGTCCGATTTTGGCATGGCTGCAATTCCTAAATCAATGGCTTTTTGAAAATTTCCAAGTTTAAAATTCATGTCCGCCTGATAATAGGACATTTTTTCTTTGTATTTCTTTTCGTCTTCCACTTGTTCAAAATACTCATTTGCTTGCGTGTAATTGTCTGATTCATAAGACATATAACCCAAATAATATTTTGCTTGAGAGCCGTATTCTTTTGAATTTTCTACACGTTTGAAATAATTGGAAGCTTCTTTCTTTTTATTGCCAGAAAACAATGCATATCCTTTTTGAAAATTGAATTTTTCTTTTTCATCATTTGTCAAATTGCTTTCATCCACTTTATCAAACCATTGCAACGCTTGCGGAAATTTTCCTTCGTCAAAATAATAATGAGCCACTTCAATATAAGCTTGATTGTGTTTAGAGCTTGTTGGATAACGCTCTACAAAATCTTCCATCAACACATCTCCATTGGCTTGATTCAATCGAATGGCACAATTTGCAATGTAGTAAGCACAATCGGATTGAACTTCATAGTTATCTTGTGAATCTTTTACTTTTTTGAATAAAATTTGAGCAGATTGGTATTGCTTATCTTTATACAATTGAAGAGCCCGATTGTATTCTTCTAAAGGATTGGTATAAACATCAGTTCGTTGGGCCTGAACTGAAAAACTAATCACTGCCAGATAAACAGTAAACAAATAGGTTAATTGACGCATATTTATTGGGTTTTTTATAAACTATTCAAAGGTAACATTTACCTATGCATGTAACGAGTTTATAGTTGTGTTTATTATGAACAAGGTTTTAAACATTTTTTTGAGTCACGAAGAGACTGATAGGCTGAGTTACTATGTTGCCGTAAACTTTAATTAAAATAAAATTTTGATAACCTTCGTTAAGTTACTACTTTTACCCTTCAAACAGTTTACCTATGTCAGAGTCAATTTTAGAATTAAAAGATATCACTATTTTCCAAGAAAGTAATATGGTGTTACAGCATGTTTCGCTTGAAGTAAAACGCGGTGATTTTCTATATATTATTGGAAAAACAGGTTCCGGAAAAAGTAGTTTAATGAAAACCCTTTATGCTGATTTACCTTTAACCAGTGGCGAAGGACATATTGTTGATTTTGATTTAGCAAAATTGAAAGAAAGTGACATTCCTTATTTGAGAAGAAAAATTGGAATTGTGTTCCAAGATTTTAAATTACTCCCTGACAGAAGTGTTTTTGACAACCTTGACTTTGTGTTAAATGCCACCGGCTGGAAAGAAAAAGAAGAACGTAAACATCAAATTGAAGAGGTTTTAGATAAAGTAGGCATGAAATCAATGGCGTTTAAAATGCCGCATCAACTTTCGGGTGGAGAACAACAACGTGTGGCAATTGCCAGAGCTTTATTAAACAATCCGGATTTAATTCTAGCCGATGAACCCACCGGAAACCTTGACCCACAAACCAGTGTTGAAGTTATGGAAGTTTTGAAAAAAATCAATGAAAACGGTAAAACCATTATCATGTCCACTCATGACTATGCTTTGATTATGAAATTCCCTTCCAAAACATTAAAATGTGAAGAAAGTACGTTATTTGAAGTGGTGCAACGAACGGTGTAAGGCATGACAAATTCTATCAATGCCTTGCTAATTATTCCATGCTTTAATGAAGGTAAACGCATGGTTGGCGAAGAATTATCAATAGAATTTGAGAAAAATTCAACAATTGATTTTTTATTGGTTGATGATGGAAGTACGGATGCTACGGCACAATTTTTAGTAGAATTAGAACAAAAACATAACAACGTTACTTCACTCCTACTATCAAAAAATGTGGGCAAAGCTGAAGCGATACGAAATGGTTTACTTGCAAATTCTGGAGAAAAATATGCATTTATTGGTTATTTAGATGCTGATTTAGCAACACCTATTTCTGAGATGGTGAATATTTTAAAATTTGCTAAAAAAAATCCGAACTATCGTTTTCTGATGGGAAGCAGGATCAAACGATTAGGATCCAACATCAATCGTTATTCATACCGTCATTATATCGGACGCTTTTTTGCAACAATCATTAGTGGTATCATTCTCAAAACACCTATATATGATACGCAATGTGGGGCAAAGATTATTGAGTACAAACTCGCTCAAACACTTTTTGAAAAACCTTTTTTAACCCGTTGGTTATTTGATGTAGAACTTTTGCTTCGAATGAAACAATTAAATTCCGATTTTTACAAAGAAGTTTATGAATATCCATTAGAAACTTGGATTGAAAAAGGAAATAGTAAAATCAGATTGAAAGATATGTTACAACTTCCATTTCAACTAATTAAGATTCATTTGGCTTATGTTTGAAAATCTTATTAACCATAAACGACTCCATTTTATCAAAAGTAAAGAAATCAGAATCCTCATTATTGTTGGATTACTTTATCGTTTTTTACTTTCATTGGTATATTTGAATATTTCGCAATTTCCGGATTCAAGTAGTTTTATGGTTTTAGCCGAACGAATGTTAGCTTTCAATTTGGTTGATTATACCGGTGAAAGAAGTCCGGGTTATCCCTTGTTACTTTTTTTTGCATTTGGATTCAAACCTTTAGCCGTTTTATATCAATTTGGAATTGGAATTCTAACTTCAATTCTTTGGTTTAAAACACTTTTAAATCTTAATTTCAGCAAGAAACAAGCTCTTTGGATAACTCTTTTTATGCAAAGTTTTATTCATGTTTATTTTTATGAAACTTCTATTTTAATTGAGTCATTAACTCTTTTTTTAATTTCGATTGTTTTCTATTTCCTCACAACAAATTATCTTGATGAAAAAAACATAAAAAAAGATATATTGATTGGATGTATTTTAGGTTTTTTAGTTTTGACAAAGCCTTTTTTTGCTTACATCCCTTTTGTAATTTATGGTTTTAAGATTATGAAATCTTTTGCATTCAAAAATTTTATTTCGTCTAAAATTATTATCATTATTTTTCCATTGATTGCCTATTTTGGTTGGTCGTATGTGAATAAAATTAATACCGGATATTTTGTATCAACCACTTATTTTGGATTAAATCTTTCTCAAAACTGTGTTCATTTTGCTGAAAAAGCTCCGGATGAATTTGAAACGATACGAAAAATTTATATCAAAAACCGAGAGGCAGCAATCGCTGAAAAAAGTGATGTGGCCATGTCTATTTGGAGAGCTCATCAAGAACTAACAATTGCAACAGGATTGAACTATTTTCCGGATTTATCTAATGAACTAGGTCGCTTTACCAAAGCAACAATTGCTGAGGCACCCAAAGAATATTGGCATCAGGTTA
>JAUXNR010000835.1 GCA_030682755.1 Flavobacterium sp. | reverse complement strand
CAACGCACTTGTCGCTGTCATTTAGGTCAAATGTCCCCATTGGTTTGCCAAGTATTGCCATATTATAAGTCTAAAAGATTAATGAGTTTGATAGTTCTTTCTCTCATTTTTATATTTCCGTCAATAATTGCTTTCAATTTCGGGTCAAGTCCATTATTATATGTGTCAATTATTTCCAATGCTTTAAGTTCATCTTCAAGTTCCAAAATTTCGGTAGCCAGTTTCTTTATTTGTGCTGTTGGTGTCATTGTTTGTCGTCTTTTTAAAATGCCCTATAACTAGTAAATATATTCATCCTTTCCCCACTTTCCCGAAAAACCTATATGGATATAATCCAAATATCCCCCCAAATATATGACAAAAAACAATCCAATAAACAGCTCAACCAACTTTTAAATCCGGTCGAAATTCACAAAAAAAGAACCTCAACACTGCTTTTTCCGGTTGCAGGGAAAAAAAACGAATCCCCAATTATTATCCGCAAAAAATCTTATCTGCCAGAAAATCTTATTGTTATGTAGTAAATGGTAAATTGGTTGAAAATCAATAAACGTTATTTTGAAATTACTTTCAGGCAGCAACCGCTTAGATATAATCGATTATGGCACAGCCCTGGCCAAACCGGGATACAATGAACTTGAGTAGGATTAGGACTCCTGATTTATCTTCTGAAACAGCAATTTTTTATGTTGCGTATCATGGGTTCGTGAATTTTATATGTTGTCTCAATTTTTTCTCTTTATCACCATAGTCGTACAAACAACCTTGTTTTCAAGAACATCGTTTTCGTCTTCCTGTTTTTTAATGTAATTTAGAAAAAGCTCTTTCTTGTCAGGATAATTTTCAATTAATTCATCACATCTCATTTTAAGCTTTTCGAAAATATAATCATCAGAATCCTTAATTTCGTCCTTTTGAAATATGTAATCTTCAATTAGTTGCATGCCGGCAGAATCAATTTGCCGAAAAATTATTTCCTGTTTTTGAATCAATGGATGACTGTAATCACTATTATTTTCAATGTATCCGTCATCAATTATAAAAATCCCTGATTTAGCAAGGCATTTTGACAAAGTTGTTAAGGTTGTGTAATAATCTCCAAAAACAGGCCCAATAGCTCCAAGTATAATAATGTCATAAGTTGGTAAAGCTTTTACTTTTTCTCTGATGTCTCCTGTAATAAATGCACACAAATGCCCCACTTTATATTCAATTGCTTTTTCTTTAGCATAATCAATAAATTCGGGGATGGCATCTATCCCATAGCAATGGCCTCCGTATTTTTGTGCCACTTTTATCGAAACTGCACCTTTACCACAACCAAGGTCAAGGATTTTTAATCTATCCAAATCAATGAAATGTTTTCCTAACAGTTTGATGATAGCTTCAGGGTTA
>JAUXNR010000831.1 GCA_030682755.1 Flavobacterium sp. | reverse complement strand
CCAGCCCATGTGTTGTGAGAAGCTGAGATAGAACCTCTTAAAGTGGTAATCACTTTGCTTGCTCTTGGGAATTTTTCCATCATTTGTTTGCAAACTGATAAGAAAGCTTCCGCTTTTACATCGTGACCATGTGTTTGCACTGCTGCACCATCCGGTTTGATTCCGAAATGCATTTCTGCATCTTCTTCGTTACCTAAAATGATATCGCAATATGAAGTTAGTTCTGTCATAATTGCTTCTCTGTCACCACCATATTTCCATAATTTAGCACGGTAATTCAAGTCGGTTGAAATCGTTACACCCATTTTGCTGGCTGTTTTAACCGCTTCCAAACAAACATCGGCAGAACTTTGTGAAATGGCAGGTGTAATTCCTGTCCAATGGAACCAATCTGCTCCTTGAAAAACTTCTTCCCAGTTGATCATTCCCGGTTGAATTTCAGCCATAGCAGAATGTGCTCTGTCATAAACCACTTTACTTCCTCTGCTTACGGCACCTGTTTCTAAGAAATAAATTCCAAGACGATCGCCACCCCAAACAATTTTATCCACACCAACGCCTCTTTTACGCATTTCCATCATGGCACATTGACCAATATCATTTTTTGGCAAACGGGTTACAAAATCAACCGGAATACCATAATTAGCTAATGAAACTGCAACGTTTGATTCTCCACCACCATATACAACATCAAAATTGTCTGCTTGTGAAAATCTTAAAAATCCTTGTGGTGCTAATCTCAACATGATTTCACCGAATGTTACTACCTTTTTTGACATTATTTTAAAAATTTATAATTATATAATTTGTTTCAAGTTTCAAGTTTAAGGTTTCAAGTTATCTCGATACTCTTCCGCCGCCGGCACCGCCCATTAATGCTTTAATTTCATTCACTGTTGCTAAATTGATGTCGCCTGAAATAGAATGCTTCAAACAAGTGGCAGCTGCTGCAAATTCCAAAGCGGTTTGATTGTCATCCGGCCACGAAATCATTCCGTAAATTATTCCTGCCATAAACGCATCACCGGCTCCAATTCGATCAATTATATGCGAAATATTGTATTTCTGTGAATGTAATAATTCCTTTCCATTCCAAAATGAAGCACTTATTCCGTTAGATGAAGCATTTGCGTCCATTCGTTTGGTGGTTACAATGTTTTTTAATTTTGGAAAAGCTTTCATCCAATTCGAAAAAATTTCTTCTTGGGTATCCGTTTCATTTACTTTTATGCCTAATACTTTTTCCGAATCATCAATTCCACCTAACAGCAAATCGCAATGTTTTACCAGATTTGGCATGATTTCATTTGCGTTTTTGCCGTATTTCCATAGGGTTGGACGAAAATTTAAATCGGCTGAAATGGTTAAACCCATTCGTGAAGCAACAATTAATGCTTCTTCACAAATTTCAGCTAATTCCAATGTTAATGAGGGTGTAATTCCGGACCAATGAAACCAATCTGCGTCTTTGAAGGCATCTTCCCAATCAATCATTCCTTTTTTTAAGGTTGAAAATGAAGAATCTTCTCGGTCATACACCACTTTTCCGGGTCTTTCCGAAGCACCTTGTTCAAAATAATAGATGCCGAGCCTTTTTCCTTGAATAAACGAAATAGGTTCAACACCAAAAGAACGTAACATACTTAGCGATGATTCGCCTAATTCATTGTCTGGAACCGCTGTAATGAATTTTACAGAAACTCCAAATTTTGATAACGATGAAGCAACATTCGCTTCGGCACAACCATAATACAAATCAAACGACCTTGCCTGCGTGAGTCGCAAATGACTTGGCGGCGAAAGCCTAAGTAAAAGTTCTCCAAATGTTACTACTCTGCTCATTTATGCTTTTATAAAATCTTCCCGCATTGGGCTAAAAACATCAATTAATAAACCATCTTCTAAACAAACGACGCCGTGTTCCAGGTTTGGAGCTACATAAAATGAATCTCCTTTTTGTAAAAGCTTCATTTCATTATTAATTGTAACTTCAAATTTGCCTTCTGCGATATGCGTGACTTGCGAATGGATGTGACGATGCATAGCACCAATTCCACCCTTTTTAAAATGCACATTGACCATCATCACTGATTGATCATGACCCACAATTTGTCGTTCGATATTCTCATCAATAGTTTCCCAAAGGGTTGATTTATTTTCGAAAAACATTTTACTTTCTGACATTTTGAATTACTTAAAATTAAAATAGTTTTTGGCGTTGTTATAACTGATATCCGCAACCATTTTTCCTATCCATTCCATGTCATTTGGCAATTCGCCTCGTTTGATTTCATCGCCTAATAAATTACACAAAACACGTCTGAAATATTCGTGTCTTGGGAACGATAAAAAGCTTCTGGAATCAGTTAACATCCCGATAAAACAACTGATTAATCCCATATTAGACAACGCATTCATTTGTTTTGTCATTCCATCTTTTTGGTCTAAAAACCACCAACCGGAACCAAATTGCACTTTTCCCTTGATGCTTCCATCATTGAAATTTCCAATCATCGTTGCCATTACTTCATTATCGGCAGGATTTAAATTGTATAAAATCGTTTTTGTTAATTTATCTTTCGAATCCAATGCATTCAACA
>JAUXNR010000797.1 GCA_030682755.1 Flavobacterium sp. | reverse complement strand
GCATGGGATTAGCCATGGGAGTGAACAATCTTGTTGATATTTTTGATGAAAAATACTATCGCCATTTGAGTGGTGGAATTCTTGAAGCTTTTGGTAAATTATTTTACCGTGACTTGAAAGTATTCTTGTATCCGATGAAAGATGAAAACAAAACTGTCATCAATTCAGAAAACCTAAAAGTACATCCAAGAATGAAAGAATTGTATAAATTCTTTAAATTCAACGGAAAAGTTCTTGATATTGAAAATTTCAACACAGACAATTTAGAAATTTATTCTCGTCACGTATTGAAAATGATCTCAAAAGATATTGACGGCTGGGAATCAATGCTGCCAAAAGGTATTGCAGAATTAATAAAAAGAGACAAACTTTTCGGTTTCAGTGAAAAGAAAGAATTGGAACAGAAGAATTAAAAAGAAACCGAGTAGCTTAATGACTACTCGGTTTTTTGTTACCCAAATATCTGATTGGCATGTGCTTTGGTTTTTACTTCAGAAATAATGGATGTAATCACCCCTTTTTCATCAATAACAAAAGTGGTGCGGTGAATACCGTCATATTCTTTTCCCATAAATTTCTTTGGTCCCCAAACGCCAAACGCCTCAATGACAGATTTGTCTTCGTCCGCCAATAATGGAAACGGGAATTCATACTTGTTTTTGAAACTGGATTGAGCTTTGGCACTATCCGCACTAACTCCCAATAAAGCATAATTATTGGCTTGAAAACGTTCAAAATTATCTCTCAAGTCACAAGCCTCTGCTGTGCATCCCGGTGTATTTGCTTTTGGATAAAAAAAGACTACCAACTTTTTTCCAGCATAATCAGAAAGTTGATGCGTGGTTCCGTCTTGATCTGTTCCTTTGAATGTTGGAGCTTTATCGCCTATTTTTAAATGTGTCATTGAATTGATAGTTAAAAATTAATTGAATTATTGTATTTTTACTTTCATAAAAGTACAAAAATGACCAAGAAAGAGCGTGCAACATTTGTTATAAATACGTTAAATGACTTATATCCTGAAATTCCAATCCCATTAGACCATAAAGATCCTTACACACTTTTAATAGCCGTTTTGCTTTCAGCCCAATGCACGGATGTTCGGGTAAATCAAATCACTCCCCTCCTATTTGAAAAAGCAGATAATCCTTATGACATGATTAAAATGTCTGTGGAAGAAATCAAAGAAATAATTAAACCCTGTGGTTTATCGCCCATGAAGTCTAAAGGTATTTACGGATTATCACATATTTTAATTGAAAAACACAACGGTGAAGTACCACAAAGTTTTGAAGCCTTGGAAGCCTTGCCGGCTGTGGGTCATAAAACAGCAAGTGTGGTCATGAGTCAAGCCTTTGGAGTACCTGCTTTTCCTGTTGATACACACATACATCGACTCATGTATAGATGGAATCTATCTAGTGGTAAAAATGTGGTACAAACTGAAAAAGATGCAAAAGCTATATTCCCAAGAGCATTGTGGAATGATTTGCATTTACAGATTATTTGGTATGGTAGAGAATATTCTCCCGCTCGGGGTTGGGATATTGAAAAAGATATCATTACAAAAAAAATTGGCAGAAAAGATATCTTAAAAGAGTTCGAAAAAAAAACATCCCGATAAATGTATCGGGATGTTTCCTTAATTAGCGATAGTTTCAAAAGTCATGTCTCCTACTTTAATCATACGCAACGCTTTGGAGTAGTTGAGTAAAAAACTTATAGTTTCTTTTTTAGGTGACATCTTTGGAGCCGCTAATTGTTTCTTAGTGTAAAGTTTCCCCATATAATTATAACTGTTAATTAATAAAATAACGGAGAACTTTTTATTTTAGTATTTTAATTGGTTAAAATAATATTATTTTTTTCAATCACTTTTCGCAAGTTCATTAAAGCATAACGCATTCTACCCAAAGCGGTATTGATACTAACTCCGGTTAAGTCAGCAATTTCTTTAAAACTTAAATCCTGATACATTCTCATAACCAATACTTGCTTTTGATCATCCGGTAATTCTTCAATCAATCGCTTCAAATCAGATTCCACTTGTTCTGTAATCAGTTGCTTTTCAATGGTTGGCGAGTTATCTGTCATGATTGAAAAAATAGAAAACTCCTCTGTTTCTCTAAACATGGGCATTTTTTTATTTCTTCGGTAATGATCCACCACCAAATTATGAGCAATTCGCATCACCCAAGGTAAAAATTTACCTTCTTCATTATAGGAATTAGATTTTAACGTTTTGATTACTTTAATAAAAGTATCTTGAAATATATCATCAGAGACATCTCTATCAGATATCTTTGAATAGATAAAACCATAAATTTTTGATTGATGTCTTTCTATTAAAACAGAAAGTGCAGTTTCGTCACCGGAAACATAGTTCTTTACCAGTAACGCATCGGGAGTGTTAACAATAGCCATAATTCTACCTTTTAGTGTGTTTAGGGACCAATATTTTCTAAAAAGTATTTTTGTGCTATAGGCAAATGTTAAATAATGATTAATGACATTTCAAATGTAACATAATTTTTAGGGAAAAAACAAACAAAATAACAACATTTAACATTTTCCAACACAATATTTGTGGAAAACCGTAATAAAAAAAGCATTTTATACCCTTTTTTACCTGATTTTAATTGATTAGTTACCGTATTAAAAATATTGCAACACAATTCCTATCTTTGCATGGCTGTGAAATTTACTATGACAACAAAAGATTTTCTTGAACTCGAACCAAAAAAATACATCCTTATAAAAGGAGCTGGACTGCATAATTTAAAAAATATAGACATTGCCATTCCGAGAAATAAATTTGTTGTGGTAACAGGCTTATCCGGTTCCGGAAAATCAAGTCTTGCGTTTGACACACTTTATGCCGAAGGTCAACGACGCTATGTTGAAAGTTTATCATCGTATGCACGACAATTTTTAGGTCGTTTGGACAAACCAAAAGTTGAATATATTAAAGGTATTGCTCCGGCAGTTGCCATTGAACAAAAAGTAAATACTACTAATGCCCGTTCAACCGTTGGAACTTCCACAGAAATTTATGATTATTTGAAACTTCTTTTTGCCCGCATCGGAAAAACCTATTCCCCGATTTCAGGTAAAGAAGTAAAAAAAGATACTGTTACAGACGTTATCAACAACGTTAAAACATTTGAACCGGAAAGCAAATGGCTGTTATTGGCTCCCATTCACTTGGAATCCGGAAGACAGCTGGAAGACAAATTAAAAGTGTTGCTACAACAAGGATTTGCTCGTATTTTAGTGGATAAAGATGTTGTGCGACTGGATGAAATAGAAGCACATACTTTAGATAATAAAGATATCTTTTTAATCATTGACCGATTGGTCATTAAAGACGATGAATCGTTTTATAATCGATTGGCTGATGCAGTTCAAACTGCATTTTATGAAGGAAAAGGGAGTTGCTACCTGCAACAACTTGCTACCGAAAACCGATTGGAATTCAATACAAATTTTGAAGTTGATGGTATCTCGTTTTTAGAACCAAATATCCATTTATTCAGTTTTAACAATCCGTATGGAGCTTGTCCGAGTTGTGAAGGTTATGGAAACATCATTGGAATTGATGAGGAATTAGTAATTCCAAACACGGCACTTTCAATTTTTGAAAACGCTATATATCCCTGGAGAGGTGAAAGCATGGGTTGGTACAGAGACATGTTGGTCAATGCAGCATATAAATTTGACTTTCCTATTCACAAGCCTTACTTTGAACTTTCGGAAGAACAAAAACAACTTATTTGGAATGGAAATTCTCATTTCACGGGATTGCATGAATTTTTTAGAGAATTAGAAGAAAAGAATTATAAAATTCAAAACCGTGTGATGCTCTCCCGGTATAGGGGAAAAACAAAATGTCCGACTTGCAAAGGAAAGCGGTTGCGAGTGGAAACCAATTATGTAAAAATTGGTGGCAAAACCATTTCTGACTTAGTGGACTTGCCAATAAAAAATCTTATTGCGTTTTTCAAAACATTGGAAATATCTGAAAATGATACAATAATTGCAAAACGATTATTGATTG
Source organism: Flavobacterium sp. (assembly GCA_030682755.1). Classification (GTDB taxonomy): domain Bacteria; phylum Bacteroidota; class Bacteroidia; order Flavobacteriales; family Flavobacteriaceae; genus Flavobacterium. The sequence goes on along the minus strand of JAUXNR010000797.1, from coordinate 2,421 downwards.
AAATCAACAACCGCTTGCAATTTTTATCCGATGTAGGTTTGAATTACTTGACCTTAAACCGAAATTCAAACTCACTCTCCGGAGGTGAATCACAACGTATTAATCTTGCCACATCTTTGGGTAGTAGTTTGGTAGGTTCTATGTATATTTTGGACGAACCCAGTATCGGGTTGCATCCGAAAGACACCGAAAGGTTAATTTCTGTATTGAAAAATTTGCGAAACCTTGGCAATACCGTTATTGTAGTGGAACACGATGAAGACATCATGAAAGCTGCCGACAGAATTTTTGACATTGGTCCGGAGGCCGGAAGTTTGGGTGGTAATTTGGTAGCCGAAGGTACGTTTGAAGAAATTTTAAAAGCAGACTCATTAACCGGAAAATATTTGAGTGGCGAATTATCAATTGCTGTTCCCAAAAAAAGAAGAGCTTTTAAAAATCAAATTGAAATCATCGGGGCTCGCGAAAACAATTTAAAAAACATTGATGTCACGTTTCCGTTAGATTGCTTGACTGTAATCACAGGAGTTTCGGGAAGTGGAAAAAGTACATTGGTCAAAAAAATATTATTCCCAGCCTTACAAAAGAAATTGGAAGGTGTTTCAGATAAAGCCGGACAATTCACAGAACTTCGCGGAAATTATAGTCATATCAAACACATTGAATATGTGGACCAAAATCCAATTGGCAGAAGCTCACGCTCCAACCCTGTTACATATATCAAGGCTTACGATGATATTCGGGATTTGTTTACCAAACAAAAATTATCAAAAATTAGAGGTTATCAACCCAAACATTTCTCTTTTAATGTAGATGGTGGTCGTTGCGAAACTTGCAAAGGTGATGGCGAAGTTACCATTGAAATGCAATTTATGGCAGATGTACATTTGGAATGTGAAACCTGCAACGGAAAACGATTCAAAAAAGAAATTTTAGAAGTAGCTTTTGAAGGTAAAAACATTGACGACATTTTAAAGATGACCATTGATGATGCGTTGGCTTTTTTTAAACTGCACCAACAATCAAAAATTACTCAAAAATTACAACCCCTTCAAGATGTTGGATTGGGATATGTGCAATTGGGTCAATCCTCATCAACACTTTCAGGCGGTGAAGCACAACGTATTAAGTTGGCTACTTTTCTAGTAAAAGGAACCACAAAAGACAAAGCTTTATTTATTTTTGACGAGCCTACTACAGGATTGCATTTTCACGACATCAAAAAACTAATGGCTTCTTTTGAGGCACTATTGGACAAGGGACATTCTATTATTGTAATTGAACACAATTTAGACTTGATAAAATGTGCTGATTACATTATCGATATCGGACCTGAAGGAGGTGAAAACGGTGGACAATTGATTGCTTTTGGAACTCCGGAAGCAGTTATCAAAAATTCAAAATCTATTACAGGATTCTATTTAAAGGAGAAATTGTAAACCACAAATAAACTTTTATTCCTTTCTTATCCACAAAAACATCTTTTATGGAAGCCATTTTATGCACTTCAAAAAACAAATAAATCACTGTTTTACAGCTAGTTAAAAATCATTAACAAGTCGTTCACAACAATTTATTTTGTTTTGGCACAGCAATTGAAAATAGCTAAACAAGAAATTGAATTGTATTCAAATCTTAGTGAAAGCTGAAAAACTCAAGAGTAAGCAAAATGAATAAATCGAATGTGTCATGAAAAAAATTACCTTCTTAGTAGCCATGAACTTGCTGGTTGTAAGTTTGGCTGTAGCAGCAGAAAAAGTTACTTTTTCTGAATTTGACAGAACTCGTGGTGGAGCTGTTCATTATATGGATGCTGAACCAATCGCATTTGTAGAACGAGGCATAGAATTCTTTGTTTTCTTGAATGGTGATTTTGATTTCAACACACGTCCGGATGACAGTCATGGAGGCTTTTTTTACCGAAGAGGTGCAACAGCCCGAGGCAATGCTCCAATTGCAATTAACTATGGCGTTAGAATTGAACACGATAGTTTTGGTAGAGTAAGACGTGTTGGAAATACCTTCATCAATTATGACAGATTCAATCGTGTGAATAGAATTGGAACCGTTTATATGCGATATAATAATTTTGGATTAACACAAATTGGTGGCATGCAAATTGCATATAATAACAGAGGAATGGTTACCAGAATAGTTGGACATGTAAATTATACGAGAGGAAATACAGCTTATGCAAGTACAACTTATTACGGTCCTGCATACGGAACACAAACCGGATATACCTATAACGACAACAGTTACTATTATTACAGAGCAGATGGTACTAAAGCGTTAATTGACAATAAAAAGAAATAAAAATAAAATGAGTTAGTTTAGTTAAAGTTGGTTAAGTTTGGTTGAAGGAAGTCCTGCGAAATCCCCAAGTAGCAGGGCTTTCTCTTTTATTTTTTTAAAATAACT
>JAUXNR010000771.1 GCA_030682755.1 Flavobacterium sp. | reverse complement strand
GGTTGGTTGTCGGCTAAACAAACTTTAATCATGATAAGTGGTATTTTGGTTGAAATGATTAATTTTTAATAAGGGCTGTTAAAGGTAACATATTTTTTTCATTTGTGTAGTAAAAATGTTAAAAAATGTTGTTTATTTAGTAGGAAAATTTAATTTCATTGGGAATTTCACAAACTGGGATAGGGTTCATTTTGTGTTGATTAGCCTTATTTAGCCTTGTAAATATAGAAAAAACCTCTTTTTTTCTGCCCGAAAAATCTTCTAAATTTTTTCCTGAGTTGACTTCATGCATCGCCCATTCCAATTCGTCATAACTTGCTCCAATTTGGTCTTCGTCCGTACGACTATCGCCAAATAAACCGTCTGTTGGTTGTGCGGTTAAAATGGAATTTGGAACTTTTAAATAATGACCCAAAGCATATACTTCTGATTTCATTAAATCAGCAATCGGACTCAAATCTACACCTCCATCTCCGTATTTGGTATAGAAACCTACTCCAAAATCTTCAACTTTATTTCCAGTGCCTGCAACTAAAAGGCCATGAATTCCTGCAAAATAATATAAAGTTGTCATTCGCAATCTTGCTCGTGTATTTGCTAAAGTTAATTGTTGTTGAGGATGATTTTCAAAATCAGGCAAGTCATTTTTAAAAGTTTCAAAGGCATTTGTTAAATCAACATTGAGACTTTCAACATTTGAAAACCTGCTTTTAAGTTGTTGAATGTGTTCTCTTTTTCTGTCAACATGACTTTGAGCTTGATGTATTGGTAATTCAAGACATAATGTTCGCAAACCTGTTTGAGCACATAGCGTAGAAGTAACCGCACTGTCAATTCCTCCGGAAACGCCAACAACAAAACCATTTACTTTTGCGTTAATGGCATAGTCTTTTAACCAATTTACAATGTATTGGTTGATTTTTTCAACAGCAAGAGTCGTATTTTTAGGTGTCATTTGTTTATGTGTAATTTGAGCATTGTATATTTGCAACGTCAAAAAAGTTTTTTGTAAAAATAAAAAATCCAATTGATAAAAGGCTTTAACACTTTATTTTTTTAAACATGCCAAAGTATATATTTTTAGTGGTTCTTTTTTCAGTTTTTGTTTCGTGTAATAAAAAATCTGCAGTTGAAAAAGAAATTGAATCGTTACCTGTTGATTTGAAAGTTGAGCGTTTTGATAAGATTTTATATGAAACTCCTGTTTCAGAATTTAAGGCAATGCGGTCTAAGTATGCTGTTTTTTTTCCTGAAGAATATCCGGATAGTGTTTTTATCGAAAAAATTCAAGACCCACTTTATAGAGAATTATTTGATGAGGTTCAAAAAAAATATGGTGATTTTTCACCGGTTCAAAACGAAATTGAAGATTTATACCGTCATATAAAATTTTATTTTCCCGATTTTAAAATGCCGTCAAAGGTAACCACTCTAATCAGTGAGATGGAATATCAAAATAAAGTCATATTAACAGATAGCATTATGTTGTTATCTATTGATTTGTATTTAGGAAAAGACCATAAATTTTATGTCAATGAATTTCCTAGCTATTTCTGTCAAACATTTGAAAGGTCACAAATTCTACCGGATATTGTTTCTGAATTTTCAACAAAAGTTACTTCGCCGTCACGTGATAGAATGTTTCTTTCTCAAATGATTTATTATGGAAAAGAACTTTATTTGAAAGATATTTTATTGCCTGAATATGCAGATAATGATAAAATTGGTTATACCAAAGAACAACTGGAATGGTGTGAAGCTAATGAAAATTATATGTGGCTAAACTTTATTCAAGAAGCTTATTTGTATAGTACGGATTTGAAATTAGTGCATCGATTTATTGCTCCGGCACCTTTTTCAAAATTTTATCTTGATATTGATAATGAATCTCCGGGACGTGTTGGTGTTTGGCTGGGTTGGCAAATTGTGCGTTCATTTATGAAAAACAATGATGTATCTTTGCAACAATTATTAGCTATGGATGCTAAAGAATTATTTGAATTATCCCGATATAAACCAAAAAAATAATGGCAACAAAACAATCTGAAATAAAACTTTCTATAGAATTAGACGAAAATCAAGTTCCTGAAAAACTACAATGGACCGCAGAAGATGGTGGTGTGGTTAATCAAGAATCAAAAGCGATACTTTTGTCTGTTTGGAATAATCAGGAAAAACAAACCATGAAAATTGATTTGTGGACAAAAGATATGCCGGTGGATGACATGAAACGTTTTTTTTATGAGACTTTAGTAGCAATGTCAGATACCTATGAAAGAGCCACAACCGATACAAAAATGGCTGACACTATGCGTGATTTTTGCGAATATTTTGCCGAAAAATTAGAATTGAAATCTTAAAAAGTATTCGATTTGAAAAACTGCTGATTTATCTCATCAATAAATTCTAAAATATTTTCTTTACCAACTGCTTCGGTTGAAGAAGTAATGAAATATTGTGGCATTTCTTCCCAACCATTGGCTAAAACTTGTTTAACATAAGCAGAAACATGTGAATCAATTTTGGTTTTGCCAATTTTATCGGTTTTTGTAAAAACGATACAAAAAGGCACTTCAGTCACCCCAAGATAATTAATGAACTCCAAGTCAATTTTTTGAGCTTCATGTCTGATGTCAATCAAAACAAAAGCACAAACCAGTTGCTCTCTTTTTTCAAAATAATCTGTGATGAATTTTTGAAAAATTTCTTTCGTTTTTTTGGAGACTTTTGCATAACCATAGCCGGGTAAATCAACCAAAAACCAATTGTTATTGATTTTAAAATGATTAATCAATTGTGTTTTTCCGGGTCTTGAAGATGTTTTGGCTAAGTTTTTATGATTAGTCAACATGTTGATTAATGAAGATTTTCCAACATTAGATCGTCCAATAAAAGCATATTCCGGAAGTGGATCTTTCGGACATTTGCTTACTTCAGAATTACTAATTATAAACTCAGCTGTATTTATTTTCATGGTATAAAAAAAATCCCTTTTGTAAGGGAATTATAAATTTGACTTTTTTAACCAATCAAAAAGCAATCGGTTAAATTCGTCCGGATGTTCCATCATAGCGGCATGACCACATTTATCAATCCAATATAAATCTGAATTGGGTAAAAGGCGATCAAATTCTTCGGCTACTTCCGGAGGTGTTACTTTATCATTCTTACCCCAAATAATGCAA
>JAUXNR010000757.1 GCA_030682755.1 Flavobacterium sp. | reverse complement strand
GGTTTAAAAAGTGTTTCGCTTTCAGCCAACTGGATGTGGGCGTGTAAAAACGAAGGTGAAGATGCTCGATTGTATGAAGCCGTTGAAGCTTGTTCAACTTTAGCTATTGAATTGGGAATCAATATTCCAACCGGAAAAGATTCGCTGTCAATGAAACAAAAATATGCGAATGAAGAAGTTATTGCTCCGGGAACAGTGATTATTTCTGCGGCTGCAAATTGTAATGATATTACGAAAGTGGTTGAGCCTGTTTTTCAAAAAAATGCCGGTTCAATTTATTACATCAATCTTTCGCAAGATGAATTTAAATTGGGAGGTTCTTCGTTTGCTCAAATCAGAAATGGCATTGGAAACGAAACCCCTACTATTAAAAATGCTTCCTTTCTTAAAAAAGCATTTAACGCCGTTCAAGAATTAATCAAAAATGATGAAATTGCTGCTGGTCATGATATTGGAAGTGGCGGTTTGATTACAACACTTTTAGAAATGTGTTTTGCTGATACTAATTTAGGAGCACAACTTGATTTAACTGCTTTTGATGAAAAAGACAGCATCAAGATTTTGTTTTCTGAAAATATCGGATTGGTATTACAAGCCCAAGACGATGCTGTTTTTGAATCATTCTTACAAGCAGAAGGTGTTGCTTTTTTCAAATTGGGAACCGTAACAACATCAGAAACATTGGCGTTTGATTCGTATAAATTGTCTATTCACCATTACAGAGACGCATGGTTTAAAACTTCCTATTTATTAGACCAAAAACAAAGTAAAAACGGGAAAGCAGCTGCTCGATTTGTAAATTATAAAAACCAACCGCTACAGTATACATTCCCTTCGCAATTTACCGGAATCAAACCGGAAATTGATGTTACAAAACCGCGACCAAAAGCCGCAATCATTCGTGAAAAAGGGAGTAACTCAGAACGCGAAATGGCCAATGCAATGTATTTAGCCGGTTTTGATGTGAAAGATGTGCATATGACTGATTTGATTACAGGTCGTGAAACTTTAGAAGACATACAGTTTATTGGTGCGGTGGGTGGATTTTCAAATTCAGATGTATTAGGTTCAGCCAAAGGTTGGGCCGGAGCCTTTTTATATAACGAAAAAGCAAAACGTGCCTTGGATAATTTTTTCAAAAGAGAAGACACTTTATCTGTGGGAATCTGCAACGGATGCCAATTATTCATGGAATTGGAAGTAATTAACCCCGATCATGAAGTGCATGGAAAAATGCACCATAACGACAGCCAAAAACATGAAAGTATTTTCACTTCTGTGAAAGTTCAGGAGAATAATTCTATCATGTTAAAAACATTAGCAGGTTCTACCTTAGGAGTTTGGGTATCTCATGGTGAAGGAAAGTTTAAACTGCCTTATGAAGAAAGTCAATATCATATTGTGGCAAAATACGGTTATGATATGTATCCTGCCAACCCGAATGGTTCCGATTTTAATACAGCCATGATGTGCGATAAAACGGGTCGTCATTTGGTGATGATGCCACATATTGAACGATCTACTTTTCCTTGGAATTGGGCACATTATCCAAAAGACAGAAACGATGAAGTATCGCCATGGATTGAAGCCTTTGTGAATGCAAGAAAATGGATTGAACAAGTATAAAACAAGAAAAGGTGCAATTAAAATGAAATTGCACCTTTTTTTATATTGAAAAAGTTGGGTTTAGTTACTTCCCAGTTGTTTGTCTATAATTTTATCAAAATAATCTTTTAAGAACGCTTTGCATCCCAATTCAACCCGGTCCATTTCTTTATTTCGTTTTGAAATTAAATTTGTTTGCAGGTCTTTATCATTGATATCATAGAATCCAATGGCTTTTTTTCCGTCAAAAACACAAATGTAATTGCCTTGTTGAAATTGATAATTCTGACCGTTATAATTGATTACATAAGGTGTTGTAGTTTGGGTATCAAACAAGCTCCTGCCCCAACTTCTGAAAGGTTTGTCATAACCTATCATGTCTAAAATTGTTGGAAAAATATCTATTTGTTGGCTCAGATTTGAGTCCACACCTTTATATTTTTCATCCGGGGTATAAATCAAAATCGGTACTGCCAATCGGTTGACTATTTTATAATATTCATCATAATATACTTGATTACAGTGATCTGCTGTGATGATAAAAATAGTATTTTCAAACCAAGCTTCTTTTTTTGCAGCTTCAAAAAACTTTTTGAATGCATAATCTGTGTAACCAACACATTGATGAATAGGCACATTTCCTTTAGGAAATTTTCCTTCCATATGCTTTGGCACCAAATAAGGTTCATGCGAAGAAACCGTGAACAAAGTAGTGAAAAAAGGACCTTCTTTTTTGGATAAGGTCTGATTCATAAATTGAAAAAAGGGTTCATCCCAAATGCCCCACGAACCGTCAAATTGGGAATCATCATTAAATTCTGTCATGCCATAATAATGGTCAAAACCAAGAATGTTGCCAAAACCTAAAAAACCCATTGAACCATTGGGTGCTCCGTGAAAAAAGGAGGTATCATAGCCTTGGTCATTCAAAATGGAAACCAATGACTCAATGTTTTGTTTGCTGTATGGTGACGAGGTGAAAGCATCTTTAAAAGAAGGTATCCCCGCCAAAACAGAGGACATGCCGTGAATGGATTTACTTCCGTTGGCAAAAGCATTTGGAAATATTAAACTTTTTGAAGACAAGGAATCAAAAAATGGCGTATAGCTCACATGATTTTTTATGCCTCTATCTTTATTAAATGCTCCAATATATTCTCTACCAAAGCTTTCTGTAATAATCAAAATAATGTTTGGTGTGGTTTTCGGATTGTTTTTGTACTGCTTTATTGGATGAAATAACGAATCTATAACCTGATCATCCAACTCATAATCAACCTTTTTAAAGGTCTTCACGCGGATTGTTCTTAAAATTGCAAAAGGTGTATTTAATACTAAATCCGCTTGTTCCATTCGGGTAACGTGTCTGTTGGCATCCACCAAATTAATAGGGCGAGTACTTTTTTTGAAATCGCCTCTAATGCCTCCAACCATAAAAGTTGTAATAACCAAGAGTGAAACGATAGACGTTGAAGCATAACTTATTTTTCCTTTAGGATAAATAATATGTTTGATTCGAACTTTTTTATAGAGGTATATCCACAAAACCGAACATAAAATAAAAAGCAGGAACACATGCCAATACGTAATCAAAAATCGAAAAAGCATGCTGCCTTTATTTGATTCATTCTTAACCAAATCCCAAGCCGTGATGGTGGTTCGGGCATAGGTATATTTATAATAAATTAAATCAATAAAATTTGTGGCATAAGCCAAAAGGTTTGTGATGAAGTACACATAAAACAACATCTTTTGATAACCTTTATGGGTATTAATCCAAAACGGTAAGATGGACAATAACACAAAAAGACTGTTTACATACAGAATAGCTGTAGTATCAAAGGCCATTCCATGGTAATGAATCTTAAAAAAATCAACAACAGAGGTAACTTTTAAAACTTCATTATTATAGATTAAAAACAAGAGTCTGCTTATAAAATAAAAAATGTAGGCCAAGAGCAATCTGTAAAACAATACCTTATACTCATTTAACCTAAAATACTCCTTCATTATTATATTGTAAATTAATTGTAAAAATTTCGACAAAAATACAAAACTTGGCCTTTCAAAATTTTTAAAAAGTATTATTTTTTATTCAAAACAAAATTTACTAATTTGCAGGAAATAAAACCAAAACAACAATGATTCACATAACCCGCCTCTTTGATTTCCCTTATTATCAACTTGAGAAAAACAATTTACCTGATTGTTTGGTGACGAAATACGATGGAGAATGGATCAAAACCTCTACACAGGAATACCTAGACAAAGCCAATACAATATCAAGAGCAATGTTAAGAATTGGTGTTCAAAAAAACGATAAAATTGCCTTAATATCTTCCACAAACAGAACAGAATGGAATATTATGGATATTGGAATTCTACAAGTGGGAGCCCAAACCGTTCCCATTTATCCCACCATTTCTGCAGAAGATTATGAATATATTTTAAACCATTCCGAGTCCAAATATTGTATCGTATCAGACCAAGTGGTTTTTGACAAGGTTATGGCTATCAAAGCAAATGTACCTTCATTGGTCGACATATATACTTTTGACACCATTCCAAATTCTAAAAACTGGAAAGAACTTTTAGAGTTAGGAACCGATACTTCCAATCAAAATGAAGTGGAAGGAAGAAAAGACAATGTAAAGCCCGAAGAATTAGCCACCATTATTTATACTTCTGGAACCACCGGAAGACCAAAAGGTGTAATGCTTTCGCACAATAATATTGTTTCGAATGTTTTAGACAGTGCTCCGCGAATTCCCTTTACGGAAGGTTCCAGCAGAGCCTTGAGTTTTCTACCCATTTGTCACATCTTTGAGCGGGTGATTTTATACATATATCAATACTATTCCATTTCTGTTTATTTTGCGGAAAGCATTGAAAAACTGACCGATAACTTACAAGAAGTGAAGCCTAATACCATGACTGTGGTACCGCGATTGTTAGAAAAAGTATACGATAAGATTTATGCAAAAGGAAATGATTTAACCGGCATTAAAAAAGCATTATTTTTCTGGGCCGTTAATTTAGGATTGCGATATAAGCCTTACGGCGAAAACGGATGGTGGTATGAAAAACAATTGGGTTTGGCTCGTAAATTAATTTTCAGCAAGTGGAAAGCTGCCTTAGGTGGAAATTTAGAAGTAATGGTTTCAGGAAGTGCTGCACTTCAAATACGCCTAGCCCGCGTTTTTGCTGCCGCCGGTATTCCGGTTATGGAAGGTTATGGTTTAACGGAAACTTCCCCCGTTATTTCTGTAAATGACATGAGAAACGGTTTGTTTCGCATAGGAACAGTGGGTAAATTAATTCGAAACGTTGAAGTTAAAATTGCCGAAGACGGAGAAATTCTTTGCAA
>JAUXNR010000718.1 GCA_030682755.1 Flavobacterium sp. | reverse complement strand
GCATTGGGGATTTTGAGTAAGATGTTTAAGAAGTAAAAACCTCACCCCAACCCCTCTCCAAAGGAGAGGGGAGCTAGAAACGGAATAAAAAATGAAAGGATTCTTCACTATCGGATTACTCATACTTTCCAATATCTTTATGACATTGGCGTGGTATGGTCATTTGAAATTTAAAGATTTGAAATGGTTTGAAAATGCGGGACTGATTACGATTGTTTTAATCAGTTGGGGTTTGGCTTTGTTTGAATATTTTTTTCAAGTTCCGGCAAATCGGATTGGTTATGAAGGAAATGGCGGACCGTTCTCATTATTACAATTAAAAGTCATTCAAGAAGTCATTACGTTAGTCATATTCGTGATTTTTTCGATGCTTTTCTTCAAAACAGAAACCTTTAAATGGAATCATTTTGCGGGAATGTGTTGTTTGGTTTTGGCGGTTTATTTTATATTTAAGAAATAATACAAACTACCCTAATGCAAGATAACACTTTAAAAAGCAAATTTAATTTTAAAACAATTCTCCTATTTGTTTATGTAATTTTATTATTTGGTTTACTTTCAGTTCACATGTTTAATCGATTTCTAGAAGAGTCAAAATTTGATTTTTGGATATTCGGCATATTCTTAATGTTTTTTATTTTATTTTTAGCTTCATCTCTATTTACTCTTTCCTTTTTTTACATTTTAAAAATTAATCAACAAAACATTACTATTAGAAATTTTTACCGAAAAAGAACCATTTCCTATACGTCAATTGAAAAAGTAGAACTCTCTAAGATAATTGAATATTATGGCTTTTTTGTAGATAGCACACATATATATTTAAAAAATGGAGAAATTATAACCTTCTATCCTTTCAAATATTACAATTTTTATAGAATCAAAATGATTTTGAATAGCGTCATTAATCTTAACGAAGTATTTAAAATTGAAGATTTTGAATCTATATCTACTCCATTCAGAAAAAACAATCCAAACTATAATTCAAAAAAATACAACAGTTCGCATTTGTTATCTTTTACCGGAGTATTGTTTTATGGAGTAATAATAGCTTTTATAATTAGTATTACTAGAAACTCACATTCAAATGAATCATTACTTCTATTCTTTATTCCTTTAATTATCTTAATTTATTTAATGTCTAGAGATATGAATTATTTTGAAGTAAGCGATACTCATTTAACTGTAAAAAACTCTATTCAATTTTGGAAAATAAGTCAGTTTCAACTTAACAAAGTTCATAGTGTTGAGATTTTAAATTATTACAGAAAACCGGGAAATAATATCGTTATAAAAACTAAATATTTTGATGTTAAAACTTTTCATTCAGATAATCTTTTTAATAAAGAATGGAATAAATTTATCGAACATCTGAAAAGTGAACAAATCCAAGTTATTGACAAGAGAAATTTCTCTGCTAGACAAACATTATACTAATGAAAAAACATTACATCCAAAAATCCCCATTCATCGTTCCAACAACAGACGGAAAATTAATCGAAGAACATTTCGGGAAAGCATCTGATGGTAACAATGAAATTTCCATTGCTCACATGATTGCACCGCCGCATTGGAGTGAGCCATTTCAAACGCCTGAATTTGACGAATATACTTTTATCATTAAAGGTAAAAAACAATTTATTATTGAAGACGAAGTAATTGTTTTAGAAGCCGGTCAATCCATCAAAATTGAGAAAAACACACGCGTTCAATATTCCAATCCGTTTGAGGAGGTGTGTGAATATATTGCCATTTGTAAACCTGCTTTTGATTTTGAGAGGGTGCATCGGGAAGAGTAAACTATTTTTCTTTCATATCTTTCAACATTCCCAAAGCAAAATAAATTACAGCCAAACCTCCAATTGCAATACAAATCCATAAAAACCATTTGGTTTGCCAAAATTTTTGCTCTTGGCTTTGTGCTTTTACTTGTTCAGATTTTTTAAAATTCTCAATCGTAAGTACTTTCAACTCTTTACTGTTTTCAAATTCAAAATTCTGTAAATCATAATTGGGTTTAGAAAGAGTTGAGTCAATAATTACTTCGTATTTCTGTGTTGATTTCAAATTTGCCAAGACATATTCAGGCGATTGAAAAAATGAAATTTTATTGATTTCTAAGGGTTGATTGTCTTGGTTATCAATTTCGATGGTGAATTCCTTTTCAAAAAAAACATCCAACATAAATTGATTATTGGTTTTAGAATTCAGCA
>JAUXNR010000717.1 GCA_030682755.1 Flavobacterium sp. | reverse complement strand
TGTTTGATTTAGAAAGTTTTTTGAATTCTTTTTCAGTTACATATCCTTTGTCTAGCACTTGAAATTTAATATCACCCGATTTATTTGAATTGGTATTCATCAAAATATACGAACCATTAGAAATGAGTTCCGGTTTTGCAGTAATTAGTAATGAACCAATGAAAAAACCTGCATCTTCAACTTTTTCCTTAAAAGTTTTAGGACTTAAATTATTGCTTTCATTTAATGTTACTGTAAATGTGTTTGTATTTAAGTCGGTTTCTACATTAGCCACTTCGGGCATACTTTTTAACTGCTTGTTTATTGCATTGGAGCACATCGAACAAGTTAAACCCGTTGCTCTGATTTCTGCTTTAACAATTTGTGCCTTACTGTTTAATGAGAACATCAAAATTATTGATGCAACTATGATATATGTATTATTTATTTTTTTCATTTTACTTTGTTATTAGTTTAGTTATTTCGTCTTCTGTTGGGTTTTTTGCAATTAGAATGCCTTCTGGATTAAATAAGAATTTTGAGGGTAATTCTTCCACACCAAAAAGTATAGCTGCATTCGCATCAAATCCTTTGGGATCAATTAATTGGGTAAATTTGATTTTGTCTTTCTCAATTGCTTTGAGCCATTTATTAGCATCAGTATCTATTGATATTCCAATGATTTCAATTTTATCAGTACTAACTTCATTGTGAAGTTTCACTAACTTTTTATTACCCAAGCGACAAGGACCGCACCAAGATGCCCAAAAATCAATGAGTATATATTTTCCTTGAAATGATGTTAAGTTCACGTCACTATTTCGACTGCTTTTTAGTTTGATAGCGGGTAATTTGTCTCCAACTTTTATTTGTGCATTTACTATAAAAGTATTGGCTATTATAAAAAATATAAAAAATAGCTTTTTCATTTTACTTATTTTATAGTTTCTACCGTTTTACCACAACTCAACATCATTGACCCATAATATGGATTTTTTACAGCGTTTTCCTTGCTTAACCAATTGGCACCTTTTCCATCGTTATACATAGGGCAGAACTGATAGTAAATAGGGGATTCATATTTAGCCACTTTCATTAGACCGTACATATCTTTTGATACATTTGAAAAATGTTGACGTTGCTGTTTGATGTCTTTGCTGTCTCCAACCTGTTTTACATCTTCTTTTATTGAACTGAGAACTTTCATCCATACCATATGAACATCCATTTCAAGTTTGTCCATTTTGATGGTATTTACAGCACTCAAAAGTTCTTTTGAAGCTGAAGCAACTTTAGTTGCATCAGAGGCAATTAATGCATCTTTTACTAGAAAATAATTTTCGAATACTGCTTTCAATTGATCTTCATTCTCTACCACGACGTTGGCTGATTCAGAATGATTACTATGACTAGCATTTCCTTCGGTAGTCGCTATCCCGATTTCTTCCTTAACATGAACTTTTGCAACTCTTTCATATTGACAACATCCATGAAGATTATTATATACATCATCCGGAGCAAGAAATTTATCACTATCATATCCTGCTAGGGCAATTCTTTTTAGAATTTCATCCTGGTTTGTTTTTTTTGTATCATAAGTTAAAGTAGCCATTTGAGTGTCTTGATCCCAATCTACTTTCGCTATTTTCTTGATATTTCCTGTTTTTTCAATGGTTGTTTTACACATGCCACAATTACCGTAAATTTTAACTGTCTCGGTTGTAGCATTCTTAATTTGTGCATCTGTTGTAGTTGATAGCAATACACATATTACTACCATTATGTTTATACATGAATTTTTCATTTTAAATGATATTTGATCAAAGCGAGTACTTTGATTAGTTAATAAAAATAATTTTTAATGAATTACAGTTGATGTAAAGGCTATAATATCATTATTAGTGATGTAGCATAATTTATAACTGTATGAATTTGTATGTGGATAGCAAAAAAGCTACCATTTTGACACAGTTTTGGCTGTCAAAAAAGTTATTTAGCTTATTTTAGGAATTAGCCAAATAGAATAAAAACCATCTGAGATAGACGATTGAGCGTTAGGAAAATTTACTTTTTCTACCGCAGGGAAGTTAAAAACACGGGTTACAAAATTAATTTCTGATAAAAAACTAACTGTTGATGTGGTGCAGGTTGATGCACATCCGCAAAGAGAGTTATCGCAGTTGCCATTACATCCTTTGTTTTCTTCACTATTGGATTTATCTGTACAACAACACTCTTTTTTTTCTGATTTAGAACATGAAATTTCCTTGTTACAAGATTTTTTTGAGTTCTTGACACCACATGCAATAGCACTCGTAGGCATTAAAAAAATGCCTAAAAATAATAATACTATAATGTGAAGTTTTTTCATATATAAAATCAAAACATTACAAAATTACACAGATTTAAATGAAATTCGATTAAGAATTTGTTAAAATAACTAAGTTATTTGAGTTTGATTATTTTTGGAGGGATTTATCTAAAAAATATTTTCAGTTATTCCTTTTAAGTTTTTCTTCTAATAAAATTTACTAATAATTGATTAAATTAAAACTTATTATTTCGAAATCATAAATATAATTTAAGTAAAATGAGTTAATAGGTAATACTAAACT
>JAUXNR010000712.1 GCA_030682755.1 Flavobacterium sp. | reverse complement strand
TCGCATTAAAGGGGTTGATTTTGGAGTGGCATAAAAATCTCTTCTCATTATTGGATAGTATTTACTGGTTTATAATTATCGATGATAAAGGGTTCAAATTCAAATGAAATGTTTTGTAATTCCATTTTCAAATTGTCTTTTATAAGTTCACATTGGAATTTTTGTTTGTTATATGTTACTTCAAAAACAATAGGTATTTCAGTTATTGCAATAAATTTGTTAAGTAAATTAATTTTTGTATTTTTAATTTGTATTTTCTTTTTAATTTTCTTAGAAATACCACAAAATGTGATTTCAATTGGATTTTGTCTGTTTGAAAACATGAACTTTAGTCCGTGAGTATTGCCTGGAAACACCCCAACTCTATTGATTATTATTTTGTGACAACCCCTAACATTCCATAGTATTTCAATTTCATTATCCTGTATTACTACTCTATCATAAAGTGAAACACTTCTTATTTTTAGTATCCTTATTAATAACAAATTTTTAACAAGTAATAAGAGGCAATGTGTTTGCAATACCAGCTTTTTATAATTCATTTTTGAATATGTTATTAACTTTCTTTCCATACTAATATTTACACAAACAAAAAACAACTCTTTCGCTTTTGCAAAAGCTTGGCTTGTCAATAAACAAAAAACCAAATATACCACCCATAATACCGAAAAAAAATATTTTAAACCACTGTGCAGTTAAAAACACAATGTCACCAATGCTTTGTCTGGTTTTAAGGTTTCCAGTTAATTTATTTTTGCGAGGCTCTGGCATTGGTTCATTTATTTTAACATGGTTCTTAAGGATTGAAAGGTTGCCATGGCATTGCCACAAATTCATCTTAGCAACAAATAAAACGGCTATTAAGTAAACAGAATCTACTAGCGCAGCGATTGCTTCATGGACTCTGTCTTTTAAAAAATAATCATGATTTTGGGATATTGTCATGGTCTTGTTTCATTTTTTGGTTCAGCCAAAGTATGAAAAATTGTTTCTAATATCAAATTGATTTGTGGGGTAGTCATCAAAATAAAAATAAATAACCAACCGTTTACATACTTTTTATTGCGCTACCATGTATCATCTTGTACCATACTAACAAGCCTTAAAAAAAGATTTTGACCATCATATCTTCTATTAACTTTATATCAAAACTGGTCCAACCTTGGGTTCAACAACGATTGCAGTCATGCGGCTTATACTTATAACTCCAATCTTGCATTTTGGCAAAGGAGTCATCTCAAAATTCCATTTATTCCCTT
>JAUXNR010000706.1 GCA_030682755.1 Flavobacterium sp. | reverse complement strand
AGTTGTAATTATTTGCCAAGTTTTACAGGATTACCTCCGGTGAGCCTGATGGGGGAAACCTTACCCAAAACAAAAACTCTCAAAACTTACAAAAGTGAACTTTATTTTTTAGAAGATTTGTGGTAAGGTTTCTTAGTTTTTCAGTTGTAATTATTTGCCAAGTTTTACAGGATTACCTCCGGTGAGCCTGATGGGGGAAACCTTACCCAAAACAAAAATTCCTGACACTTACAAAAGTAAACTTTTGACGTGTCAGGAATTTTTGTTTTGTGGGGAGAGCAGGATTCGAACCTGCGAAGATGTAATCAGCGGATTTACAGTCCGCCCTCGTTGGCCGCTTGAGTATCTCCCCATCGCGTTAATGCGGTTGCAAATATAGAATTGTTTTCAAACATTGCAAACCATTCGTTTAAAATAATTGGAATAAATTTTTAATGCATTGAAAGAAAGGGGTATAAAAAAAATCGCCTTCAACTGGAATTTATAAAAATCCCAACTAAAGACGATTGGATTGAATTGTTTTTAGGTTTATGCCCCTAAAAGTTCAGCAATTTTTGCTCGTAATGCATCACCTCTAAGGTCTTTTGCAACGATTGTTCCGTTTTGATCCAAAATAAAAATTGCAGGAATAGACTCCACATTATAAAGTTGTGCTATTGGATCTTTCCAATGCTTTAAATTTGATAGGTGAACCCAAGTTAGTTTGTCAACCGCAATGGCTTGTTTCCAAGCTTCAGCCGCATTCTCCTGATCAAGAGAAACACCAATAATTTGAAGGCCTTTATCTTTAAAGTCATTGTAAAGAGCAACCATATTAGGGTTTTCTATACGACAAGGTTTACACCAAGAAGCCCAAAAATCAATAATGGTTACTTTACCTAAATTTTCATTAAGTGAAATTACTTTGCCTTCCGGATTTGGTGCAGAAAAATTTGGAGCAACTTCTCCTATGCTGGTAGGAAGTTGAGGAGCAACAAAATTAAGTTTTTCAAGTGCAGATTTACCCGGTTTTGTTTTCTTTAGTGTTTCATCTAAATTGTCATACCATTTTTTTAATTCAGTTTTATCTTCATTTGGCATGCCGGCAAGATGATCTAAAAACAATACGGATATAAATGA
>JAUXNR010000080.1 GCA_030682755.1 Flavobacterium sp. | reverse complement strand
ATTTTTTAAATAAAACCATTGCTGAATTTACTTCCGATAACATAGGAATGGTTCAAACCGGATGGGATCACCTGAATTTGGATTATTCTATCTTAACCAAAACACAAGCATTTGGTTTAGATGCCCATTTTACCATTGAGCAAAGTGGCAGAAATAATGCTGGATTACTCATTAATTTCAATGGCACAGCAGGTATATGGAGAAAAACCTGTATTGAAGATGCCGGTGGTTGGGAGCACGATACCTTAACCGAAGATTTAGACCTAAGCTACCGTGCTCAATTAAAAGGTTGGGATTTTAAATTCATAGAAGATATTAGAACACCTGCAGAATTACCTGTAGAAATGAGTGCCATCAAATCGCAGCAATTCAGGTGGACTAAAGGATCTGTAGAAACGGCGAAAAAAATTATCCCAAGTTTTGTAAAATCTGATTTACCTTTTAAACAGAAACTATTTGGTTTACTACACTTATTAAACCCATTTATTTTTGTTTTTATGTTTGTAACTGGTGTTCTGAGTATCCCATTGTTGTATATTAAAAATCAGAATAATCAGTTCGATACCTATTTCAATTTTGCCTCGGTTTTCATTCTCGGATTTTTAATCATGATCGTTTTTCATTGGATAACTAGCAGAAGTATCTTGCACAGAAAACTAAGTTTTTGGGAATTCATAAAGCTGTTTCCAACTTTTTGTTCTATTTCATTGGGATTATCTTATCACAACACTAAAGCGGTATTGGAAGGAATTATTGGCAAAAAAACACCTTTTATTCGTACACCTAAGTTCAATGTAAGGAAGTTGAAAGATCAGTTTTTAAATAACAAATACCTTACTAACCGTTTATCTCCATCCACCTTTACAGAAATACTGTTGTCTGTTTATTTTTTTAGCGGAATTTATTTGGCTTTTTACTTTAATGACTATGGATTATTGCCATTTCATTTAATGCTTTTCGTTGGATTTAGCATGATTTCTTGCTACTCCATTGCTCATGCAAGAGCAAAATAATTATTTGGCAATTGCTTCAATCACATCGTATTTGGTAATGATGTGTGTATTCCCTCCCAAATCTCGCATGAGTACT
>JAUXNR010000742.1 GCA_030682755.1 Flavobacterium sp. | reverse complement strand
AGGAATTTTGTTGAAAGAAAAAAACAGCAAATTCATCGGCTTTGCTTTTCCTGTTGTTTCTGAGAGCGAAGTCAAAGAAATCATCACGGAAATTAAAAAGAAACATCCCAACGCTAATCATGCTTGCTATGCCTATCAAATTGGCTATAAAACAAAACAATACAGAGCCAATGATGATGGTGAACCTAACAACAGTGCCGGAATGCCCATTTATGGACAAATCCAATCCTATAACTTAACTAATATACTCGTGGTAGTAGTTCGCTATTTTGGTGGCGTGAAATTAGGTGTCGGTGGTTTAGTTGCAGCCTATAAAGCTGCCGCAAAAATGGTTCTGGAAGAAACCACTAAAGTAATTTGTATTGAAAGGATACAACTTAAAATCAAGTATGAATACCAAGATCACTCCAATTTCATGCGAATAATTAAAGAAGTTAATGCAACCGTTATCAGTCAAAAAATGGAAATGAATTGTGAATGGATCATTTCAATTCCTGAAAAGGAAAAAGCCACTTTTTTGGAAAAATGTGCTGTTTTAAAAACTTCTTTAATTAAAAATAATGATTAATAGGAATCCTACTATGATAAAAAATAATTCTTATTTATATCATCTATAAATTAACTACTCCAAATGTTCCTTTAAAAGTGTTTCAATTTGGGATGGTGGAGCAACAGGTCTTCCTGTTTTGATATCTACAAAAACCAAAATAAAATCAGCAGTTGTTAACAACTCGCCGTTTTCATTTTCAATCTTACACTCAAAAGCTATCTTTACAGAGGAGCTGAATTTTAGTTTTGTAATCACTTTCAATAAGTCATCATAACGGGCTGGTTTCTTGTAATTTATATTGATGTTTACAATAGGCAATGCAATACCGCTTTCTTCCAACTCTTTATAAGAAATCCCTTTGTCTCTCAGCCATTCTACTCGGCCTATCTCAAAATAAGGCAAATAATTTCCGTGATATACAACGCCCATTTGATCGGTTTCTGAATAGCGAACGCGGACTTCTAATTGATGTTCTTTCATACTTTTCTGTAATATTTTTCGTTTATTCTTTGAAAGGCCTTAAAAGCTCTTTACAACAATATTTTTATAAAATCAATAGCCTTTTAATTTTTTTTTAAGGATTTTTGTTCACATATTTGTTAACCCAAAATTAACACCAGAAACTATCTGTTTCTTTTGTAGGAAAACAATATAATAAACAAAAAAATTTTAAGAATTCATGAGTAAAACTGCGCAATCGGTATGGGAAAACTGTCTGTCTTTCATAAAGGACAATATTCAGGACCAAGCTTATAAAACTTGGTTTGAACCGATTAAGTCAGTTGAACTTACAGACAATGCTCTTTACATTCAAGTACCTAGCAAATTTTTCTATGAATGGCTTGAGGAACACTATGTAAAATTACTAAAAGTGGCTCTTACCAGAGAACTTGGAAAAAATGCAAAGTTACTCTATAAAATTAAAATGGAAAACACTTTTGGCAATAAACAACCATTTACGGAACAATTACCAAGTGCAAATAGAAATCCATTAAAACCGCAGGAAGTTGATGCTCCTTTTAAAAACCTTAGTCCTGAACTCAAAAATCCTTTTGTAATTCCGGGTATCAGAAATTTAAAAATCGAGTCGCAACTCAATCCAAATTACAGTTTTGACAACTTTTTAGAAGGTGATTCAAACAGATTGGCAAGATCTGCAGGTATGGCCGTGGCAAATAAGCCCGGTGGTACTTCATTTAATCCATTATTAATTTTTGGTGGTGTTGGTTTAGGCAAAACGCATTTGGCTCATGCTATTGGCGTGGAAATCAAAGACAAATATCCTGACAAAACTGTTTTATACATCTCTGCCGAAGTTTTTACACAACAATATATTGACTCGGTTAAAAAGAATACACGAAATGATTTTATTCATTTCTATCAGCTGATTGATGTATTAATTATTGATGATGTGCAATTCCTGTCCGGTAAATCAGGTACACAAGATGTATTTTTCCATATTTTTAATTATTTACACCAAAACGGCAAGCAAGTAATTCTGACATCTG
>JAUXNR010000701.1 GCA_030682755.1 Flavobacterium sp. | reverse complement strand
AAGGGATTGCACAAGGTTTGTATCGTTCGGAAGTGGATATTGAACTGTATTCAAAATTTTATTATCTGCTGATTTTTCAAATCAACGAATCCACCATTCTTGAAAAGGAAGCCTCCGCCTTAGAACTAAAAGCACTAGAATATCACACGAGAGCTTTATCAACTTCCAACGGCGTTGAAGAACTTGAAAAACAATTATCTAATCCCAATATATAATCATCAATCAATGAAAAAAACAATTTTTATGTTAATAGCCTTTACTTTATCAGTAAATGCACAGGAAGTAAAAATGCTTTCGTTAAAAGACGCAATCAACTATGCGTTACAAAACAAATCGGAAGCAATTAAGGCAAATCTGGCGGTTGAAAATTCCGAGTATCAGATTCAGGAAGTCCGTTCACAGGCATTGCCGCAAATTTCGGCTAACGGGAATCTAACCTATAATCCTATTATACAGCAAACGGTTATAGATGGAGCTTCGTTTGGACAACCCGGAACGACTATTCAGGCTGAATTTGGACAAAAATGGACTTCTGTTGCTGGTGTATCGCTAACGCAAAACATCTTTAATCAACAGGTATTCACAGGGTTAAAGGCTGCCAAAACCACCCGGGAGTTTTACAAAATCAACAAGGATTTAACAGACGAGCAAGTGATAGAACGAGTGGCAAATGCTTATTATCAGGTGTATCTGCAACGTCAAAAACTAACGGTTATAGAAAACAATCTGAAAAACACCACTAAAGTTAAAGAAATTATTAAAAATCTGTTTGATAACGGTTTGGCCAAAAAGATTGATTTGGACAGGATTACCGTTACACTGAATAACATTACCACTACGCGTCAACAGTTGTTGAACGCTGTTGAGGTTCAGGAAAATGCTTTAAAATTCTATATGGGTATGCCCATGGATGAAAAAATTACGATACCTGATTCGGAAGTGGAAGTAACCCCACTTCAGTTGGAAGAATCTGCGAATACTGCTCTACGCTCTGAATACAAGCTGTTAGAGTCTCAAAAAAGTTTGCTGGAGCTGAACAAGCAAGCCATGAAATCTCTTTATTATCCTACGCTGTCACTTACAGCAGGCTATAACTATATCGGTCAGGGACCGCAGATGCCATGGGGGGCAAGACCTTCTGATAAGGTATACTGGTCCGATTTCTCTTCTGTCGGTTTAAATTTGAATATTCCGATTTTTACAGGTTTTGGAACCCGTGCCAAAGTACGTCAGGCGGATATTGATGTCCGTGAGGCAGAAGCTGATTTGGCAGACACAAAATTGTCTTTGGATCTGGCCTATAAAAATGCGAAAACACAAATTGAAAACAGTCTGATTACGATTGAAAATCAAAGACAAAACGTAACGTTAGCCCAGGAAGTGCTGGACAATACACAAAATAATTATGTTAACGGGCTAGCAACACTCACAGACCTTTTGGATGCTGAAAATTCTTTGGTAGAGTCCCAAAACAATTACAATAATGCATTGTTAGAATATAAATTAGCAGAAATTCAGTTAATCAAATCAAAAGGAGAATTAAAAACACTAATTAATTAATCAACATAAAATGAAAAAAGTATTATACATAGGAATAGTCGTTGCAGTTCTGGCATTATTTGGCTTTATACTCAACAACAACAAGGAAAAGAATGAAGCGGAAACTGCAATTGTAGGGCAGAAAAATACTTCTGTTGCAGTAAAGACAGCAACCGTAAAAAGCGAAATTGTTTCGACTGATTTTGTTGCCAACGGAAATTTTTCCCCTTATCAGGAACTTAACTTTTCGGCTGAAAATTCAGGAAGGGTTACACAGGTTTTGGTAAGAGAAGGCAGTGTTGTGAAAATCGGGCAAACATTAGCTATCATTAAAGGAGATAAACTTTCGGTTGATGTGCAAAGTGCCAAAGCAGCGTATCAAACGGCATTAACTGATAGTCAGCGTTTTGAAAATGCTTTTAAAACGGGAGGGGTAACGCAGCAGCAATTAGATCAGGCCAAGTTGAATTTAGCAAATGCGAAAGCAAGATTAGACCAGGCCAACATCAGTTTTGGCGATGCGACAATCAGAGCGACCATAAACGGAATTGTAAACAAAAAATATATCGAACCGGGTTCTGTGGTTTCTTCGGGAACCCAGTTGTTTGATTTAGTTAATGTTTCTAAATTAAAACTGAAAGTTACAGTCAGTGAAAATCAAATTGCTTCATTAAAAACAGGCTCTGCCGTAAAAGTAAAAGCAAGTGTTTATCCGGATAAGGAATTTTCGGGGAAAATTACTTTCATTGCTCCGGTGGCTGATGCCTCACTGAACTTTCCGGTGGAGATTGAAATAACAAATAGTGGAGACAACGATTTGAAAGCAGGAATGTACGGAACGGCTCATTTTGAAGCTGACGAAAAACAAAAAATACCTTTAAAAGTTGTTGCGAGAACGGCTTTTGTAGGGAGTGTCAGCAACAATGAAGTGTTTGTTGTTAAAAACAATGTTGCGAAACTCACAAAAATTGTTTCGGGAAGAATTTTCGGCGATAAGGTAGAAGTTTTAGACGGATTGAACGAAGGTGATACGGTGGTTACAGGCGGTCAGATAAACCTGATAGACGGTGCTAATGTATCGATCATAAAATAAATTAACAGTTAACGTAATTCTGAAACATGAAAATAGCAGAAATATCCATAAAAAGACCCACTATCATAGCTGTATTGTTTATCATCCTTACGTTGGGAGGTATCTTCAGTTATACGCAACTGGGTTATGAGCTGGTTCCGAAATTTGAAATCAACGTAGTAACGGTTTCTACAATTTATCCCGGTGCCTCTCCTTCGGAAGTTGAAAATACGGTTACCAAAAAAATAGAAGATGCGATTGCCTCTTTGGAAAACGTGAAAAAAGTGGAATCAAAATCATTCGAAAGCTTGTCGTTGGTAATGATTACGCTGACCGCTGATGCTAATGCCGATTATTCGCTGAATGATGCCCAACGAAAAATCAATGCCGTTTTAAAGGATTTGCCGGACGATGTTGATCCTCCTTCGCTCAGCAAATTCTCGATAAGTGATTTACCCATTATTACTATCGGGGCAACGTCTGATATGGACGAAATTCTTTTCTATGATTTGCTGGACAAAAAAATCCAGCCGATATTATCCCGTGTCAACGGAGTTGCCCAGGTAAATTTAGTAGGCGGTGAAGAACGTGAAATCCAGGTAAGCCTGGATGCCAAAAAACTGCAGGGTTACCAGATTTCAGTTCCACAGGTTCAGCAAATGATTCTGGCTTCGAATTTAGATTTCCCTACCGGAAACGTAAAAACGAGAGAAAACAGTACTTTGATCCGTCTCTCAGGAAAGTATAAAAATGTAGAGGAGCTGCGAAGCCTGGTAATTTCTTCTAAAAACGGTATTCAAATCCGTTTAAGTGACATTGCGGATGTTCAGGATTCGCAA
>JAUXNR010000690.1 GCA_030682755.1 Flavobacterium sp. | reverse complement strand
GCATTTTGTGTATTTTGGATTTCTAGACTAAAATCCTTTCTACTTTTAACATAGACAATTATTAAAAAAGGAACTAATCCAATGAGTGCAACCGGATGTATAAATGAACTCAGTAAACCGCTTAGAAATTCCCAGCCAAATACTGCTTGGCCAAAGTAACCATTAATATAGAAGTATAGATATACAATACCTAAAAATAGTCCGAAAAATGTTGCAAATATATTCGTTTTTATTCTTTCGTGTGTAATCATATGTTACCCCCTTCTTTCTAAATTTGAATTATATTATTACTCGATTTATCTGAAATCAACTTCTTTGATTTATCATTCAACTTGATCGAATGCAAAAGCAAAACTTCATTAAAATCCTAATAATTCGATGAGAGATCAACAAATTATCGTTCTTTGGTCGATATTGTTTATCTACTACACAACCTCTAAGAATTATTATACAACAATCCCATTATTGAATTATCTCTTTATGACCCCCCTCAAAATCATATTTCTTTATTTATCATAATAATATCAAACACGCAAAGATTAATCAACGACTGTTGCAAATTTAGTGTTTTTTTTCACAAAGCATGACTTACTTAATCAAGTTCTGGAAACTCAAAATGAAGTTTGAGTAAATTATCAAGATTGCATTGAGGATTAATCCGATGAGTAAAAAGAAAAAATCCAGCGCAATTAATTTCGCGCTGGACCTAAGTGCAACTTGGTGGAGGTGAACCGTACCTAACTTTATCTTACGTCATGAATAAAGTAGATGTCTATCAAAAATGCAATAATAAACGCAGGGATCAAACTGCGCCAAAGTAACAACAATCCAACAGTCTCCGGCTTTACGTTGATACAACGCATTTCGGATTCCAAAGTATAAAATCAGAAGTTGCTATTTCATACTCTTTTTGATTTGATTCATTTAAAGTTATTTTCTCTTTAATTCTTTTAACTAGATCAGGATCAATTATTCTTGATTGCAAAAGAGTTATGTCTATACAGTGATCAATTTTAATTTTATATTTTTTTGAGCAATCTATGAATGAAGGTAGTCTAAAGTTATTGTTGGTTTGATCCGTCCCATCGATCAAGAAATATTGACATTTTGTAGTTCCGTCAGAATTAAAAACTCGTGTTTCTTTACCCAAAACCTTAGAAATTGAATATATATTAATGTACATTGAGTCTATTTCTGCCATGAACATCTGGTGAGCAACGATACATCCAGTTGGGTCATTGGGGAATCTTAATTTTGCTATCAAAACATCTGGCATTATGAAACAACCAATTCAT
>JAUXNR010000668.1 GCA_030682755.1 Flavobacterium sp. | reverse complement strand
GAAGAAAAAATAAATAAAAAAACCGAACATCATTCTGATGATGACGGACACGACCACGACCATTCCAACGCAGAAAAATCTACGTTTCAAATGTTTCTACCTGCAATCATAAGTTTTGTATTATTGATGATTGCTATTGGTTTAGATAATTATTTTCCGCAATCGTGGTTTGCAGGTTATATCCGATTGGGTTGGTATATTTTGGCATACATTCCAGTAGGTTTTCCAGTAGTCAAAGAAGCATTTGAAAGCATTCGCAAAGGCGAAATATTTTCAGAATTTCTACTAATGTCTATTGCAACTATCGGAGCATTTGCCATTGGCGAGTTTCCAGAAGGAGTTGCTGTAATGTTGTTTTATGCTATTGGCGAAATTTTCCAAACCTTGGCAGTACAAAGAGCCAAAAGAAACATAAAATCTTTACTCGACCAACGACCAGACGAAGTAACAATTCTCGAAAACAATGTTGCCAAAACAATCAAAGCATCAACGGCTAAAATTGGCGATATTATCCAACTTAAAGCTGGAGAAAAATTAGGTTTAGATGGAGAATTACTATCTGATAAAGCTTCCTTCAATACAGCAGCTCTTACTGGAGAAAGTAAACCAGATTCAAAACTAAAAGGAGATATTGTTTTAGCAGGAATGATAAACTTGAATTCCGTTTCACAAATTAAAGTTACAATTGCTTATACAGATAGTAAATTATCTAAAATTCTTGAAATGGTGCAAGAAGCAACATCTAAAAAAGCACCAACCGAATTATTCATTAGAAAATTTGCTAAAATCTATACACCTATTGTAGTGTTTTTGGCAATCGGAATATGCGTAGTACCAATGCTTTTTGTGGAAAATTATGTATTTAACGATTGGTTGTATAGAGCGTTAATCTTCTTGGTAATTTCATGTCCTTGTGCATTAGTGATAAGTATTCCGTTAGGGTATTTTGGTGGTATTGGTGCAGCTTCTAAAAACGGAATCCTTTTCAAAGGAAGTAATTTTTTAGATGTAATGGCTTCTATTCAAAACGTAGTGATGGACAAAACAGGAACGATGACTGAAGGTGTTTTTAAAGTGCAAGAAGTAGTGTTTAAAGCTGATTTTGACCAAAATGAAATACTTCAATTAGTAAACGCTTTAGAAAGTCAAAGTACGCATCCAGTAGCAACAGCAATACATGAATTTGTTGGAGAAATAGATAGTAAAATCAGTCTTAAGGAAGTAGAAGAAATTGCAGGACACGGTTTAAAAGCAAATGCAAACGGAAAAGAAGTATTAGTTGGTAATTTCAAACTAATGGATAAATTTTCTATTAAATATGATGTTGATCCATCAAGTATTGTTTATACTTTAATTGCAGTAGCGTATGACAATAATTTTGTGGGTTATTTAACCATTGCAGATAGTATAAAAGAAGATGCACAAATAACAATTGATAAATTAAAAGCATTAGGAATCAAAACTACTATGTTAAGTGGAGATAAAAATAATGTGGTACAATTTGTGGCTCAAAAATTAGGAATTACAAATGCGTTTGGCGATTTATTACCAGAAGGTAAAGTAAATAAAGTCAAAGAAATTATAGCCAAAAACGAAACGGTTGCTTTTGTGGGTGATGGTGTTAATGATGCTCCAGTAGTAGCTTTAAGTAATGTGGGTATAGCAATGGGTGGTTTAGGAAGTGATGCAACAATTGAAACGGCTGATGTAGTAATTCAAGACGATAAACCTTCAAAAATTCCAATGGCAATAAATATTGGTAAACAAACCAAGAAAATTGTTTGGCAAAATATCATTTTAGCTTTTACAGTAAAAGCGATAGTTTTAATTCTAGGTGCTGGTGGTTTAGCAACTATGTGGGAAGCGGTTTTTGCAGATGTTGGAGTAGCTTTATTAGCAATATTAAATGCAGTTAGAATACAACGAATGAAGTTTTAATAAAAAGAAGGAGTGTTAACACTCCTTCTTTCTAAATATTTAAAACCTAAATTTATGTCGAAACAAACTTCATTAATAAACTAGGCAAAACAATCAACAACAAAGGTAACGCAATTAAAAATCCTCCAATAACTGCAATGGCTGGTGATGGAATAAATGATGCTCCAGCATTAGCATTGATGTAAAAGGATTGAGAAAAGACCATATTGGTATCGGCATTGATGGCGAAAAATGGATTTTCAAAAACCGTCAAAAAACAGAAACAAAATCTAAAATTCCAATTCTACCAATAGCTGAAGAAATTATTGAAAAATACAGTAATCACCCAAAATGTTTAAATGAAAATAGTATTCTGCCAATTCTAACAAACCAAAAAATGAATGCTTATCTAAAGGAAATTGGAGACTTATGCGATATTCCAAAAGAAATAACTTTCCATATGGCCAGACATACGTTTGCTACTTCGGTAACATTGACAAATGGAGTACCTATTGAAACCGTTAGCAAAATGCTTGGACATAAAAACCTTCACACAACGCAGCATTACGCAAAGGTTTTAGATAGAAAAGTTAGTGAGGATATGAAGGTTTTAAAAAATAAATTCACTTCTTTCGAAAGAGAGAAAAAAGTTTCTTTATAATAATTTATTACGTAGATTAAAAATAATTCAGTTTTTATTCTAAATTGATTTCTTAAATTGCAGTATGAAAATATTAATAATTGAAGATGAACCTGAAATTTTAGAGAGTATTTTTACTTATCTAAAAACAAATGAAATTCATTGTGAAACTGCTAACAGTTTTGAGAATGCATATGAAAAAATTATGCTCTATAATTATGATTGTATTTTACTTGATCTAATGTTGCCAGATGGTGATGGCTTTTCAATTCTAAAAGAATTGAAAAAGCTCAATAAATCAGATGGCGTTATAATTATTTCTGCTAAAGAAACACTTGAAACAAAGATAGAAGGATTTACTTTGGGAGCCGATGACTATTTAACTAAACCTTTTCATTTGTCTGAATTATTAGTTAGAATTCAAGCATTAGTGAGAAGGAAACAATTCAATGGCAGCAATATTGTAAAATTTAATGAAATAGAGATAGACACTATTAGTAAAGTCGTTAAAGTTAATGGCTCAAAAATTGATTTTACAAAAACTGAAATCGATTTATTATTGTTTTTAATCGGTAATAAAGATAAAATATTATCTAAAGGTGCTATAGCGGAACACTTGTCTGGAGATATGGCAGATATGTTAGATAATCATGACTTTATTTACGCACACATTAAAAATTTAAAAAAGAAGTTAAAAGAAACGGGAGCTTCAGACTATTTAAAATCAATTTATGGAACAGGCTACAAATGGGAAGTTGAATAAAAAACTACTTCAAAAAATACTAAATTTTTATTTCATATACGCTTTAATAACACTTATAGTAGTAGGTCCTATTTTCTATCTTGTTTCAAACAAACTCTATGAAGAAGAAGCTGATGAAGATTTGCATGTATTAAAAGAACAATTTCATGCATTCACAAAGGATGAGCTAACAATTAAGGAAATAGATCAATGGAATAAATATAACCGTGATGTTAAGATTGAAAAGTTTACAGGAAATCTAAAAGATAGTCTATTTAACCATAGTTATTATGATGCATTAAATAAAGACAATGAACCTTTCAGAGTAATTAATTCCCCTTTAAAAATAGAGAATAAATGGTTTACTTTTTCTGCTAGAATTAATATGGTTGAAAAAGAAAATCTTATTGGAAGTACAGTCATCCTTTTTATCTCATTATTATTATTACTTTTTTTAGGCTTTTTTATCATCACTAAAATAATTTCTTCCAAATTATGGCTTCCTTTTTATAAAGCATTAGAAAAACTTGAACAATTTGAAATTGACAAAACAACATCAGTAAAGTTGATAGAAAACACTACAGAGGAGTTCGACCGTCTTAATAAAGTAATAATTAAACTTATTAATAAAAACAGTAGTATATATAAAAGTCAAAAAGAATTTATTGAAAATGCTGCTCATGAATTACAAACACCAATTGCAATTTTTAAAGGTAAAATCGAAAATATTCTTCAGCGTAAAGATTTAAATGAAGAACAGTTCAAAATAATAGATGATTTAAACAACACAACCTCTCGATTAGTAAAATTAAACAAGAATTTACTAGTACTATCCAAAATTGAAAGCAACTCATACACTGAAAAGCAGCAAGTCGATCTTTATGATATCATTCACAATCAAATATCCTTCTTCAAGGAACAAGCAAATTCAAAAGATATTGACATAAATATAAATTGTAACGAAAAGGTAATTGTTAATGCCAATCCTTTTTTAGTTGAAACTCTAATTAATAATTTATTTATAAATACAATCAATCACAATATAAATTGTGGTCAGATAAATGTTACTATTACTTCCAAAGCAATACTTTTTTCTAATACTGGTGTGCAATTGCCATTAAAAACTGAAAAAATGTTCGAACGCT
>JAUXNR010000663.1 GCA_030682755.1 Flavobacterium sp. | reverse complement strand
GAAGAAAATCATCTATGCAAAAACAGTAGTAAAAATCTCAGCGTCAACTAGACAAGATAATTGTCGCTGAACTGGACAAGATAGTTGACGCGCTACACATATGTGAGTCATAGCATCATTACCTGTGTATTTATCGATTAGTTTAATGGCATTACCTTTACTAATACCCGCACGCTCAGCGATAGCAAAGGCAAGTTTCATCTTGGTATTGAGACCTTCGTTGATACAGACTAACGCGACTTGAATAACTTCAGCATCAGACTTAATTTCTTCAGCATTCTTCAGTGCACCTAACTGCGTTTCATCAACTAATTGTACTGATAATAAAAGTTCATCGTATGGGATATTATTGCCGATGCTATAGCTGTAAGCTGCATTTTGCACTACATTTCCACGTCTTTTTGTATTGTTAAATTCAACAATTTTTTCACCATTATCAGCAGTAACTTGTGCGATAGTATATGCACAATCAATATCGTTCATAATTGAGCTAACGCCACCATATATGGGTTTACCATCCTTACCAGCATTCTTGTTTGTATGTGCTAAGGCAATCACAGTGCCGCCATTCATTGCAAATGCTCTCATGACCCCAGTGAATATGCTTGATTTGGTGTTATCCATCACGTCAGTGAATTTTTTTAGTGTATCCAAAATTATTATGACACCATGAGCTTGATTATTTTCAATCATACCGCGCACAATGTTAAGAAATTCTATAGCACTAAAACCTTCAAAGCCTTCTGTTAACATATGAAAGTTATATTCTTCAGCAATACGGTTTTTCATAATTACACCACTACCAGAATCGTCCATGTTTAAGTAGTAAACCTTGTTTGGATCTATATGACCTTCCTTGATGGCATTTACTAGTAATCGTAAGGATATTACCGTTTTCCCTGTATTAGGCGCTGCAAAAAATACCGTAATTTCCCCCATTAATGCAAGTTGACCAAGAACAAAGACCTCTGCCAATGCATTTTTTTCAAGCTCTGCTGACCTGCCGCGAAGTGAAAATTTATCAAGTGGATTAGCGGTCACTACAGATTGTTTTTGTGATTGTTGCTCAGGTTCAATCACTATGGTTTCACAGATATCAAATTTATCATCAGAATAAAAGCTACTAGCATCAACCCATCCATCTTGTTTTGCATAATGCATCAAAGTGCCGATGCTTATGCCCGCATCAGACTTTATTGATTGCCACAATGTGTTGAATGCTTGAGCGTCATATTTAGTCGCCGTTTGATTAGTCCCTGACCAGTATTCACCTTTACTCCATGCACGTGCCAGATCTTCACTACAAGCCCAATTAAGTGACCGAATTGCACAGCATGTTTTAAACCACTTTTCACGCTCACAGTCTGGGTTAATGACAGCAAGTGCTGATTTAACATTATCGATATTTTGGGGAGTTTCATGTATCTCAGCTTTTGCTGTGCCAACATTCAAATGCTCAATATTGCTTGGTTTAACCGTAGTAACTTCAGCTTCACAAAAACGCTCATGAGCACGGGCTATACCATTAAGCATTGTATCTAGCTCAATAAACTTATCAGAGGCATGCGTTAGTTCCACTAGTCTTGGTGGGTCATATTTGTGATTGAGTGTACCAGGAACGCGCAATACGCTTGTAATGTCGGCGGTGCGTGTATCGTCAGCTAAGCATTTAAGAGACTTTGTTAGTGCTTTTAACATTTTTGCAAATTTTTGCCATGTATCACGATCAATAAAACTGTCTGTTACCCAGTAAACATGAAAGCCACCGCCACTGTTAACAAAATGGGTAGGCTCTGGGATTCCGGCACCTTCACAGAACTGCATCACTTTGGCTTTGGCCTCTTCGATGGTTTTATAACCCTTGCCGGCAATTGCTTTTTCTGCACTGACATCAAAATCCGCCCAGTAACCATAAGCACCAGATACATTTGCTGCTATTCGACTATTTGGGGTTATATATTCAGCAATGGCGAAATAAGACTCAAAGCCAGCATCTGACTTCGCGAATGCATTACTAACTGCATCGTTTATATCTTTAACTGGAGTGTTTTTGAATTTTTTGGTTGCTTTGTTGAGATATCCAATTTGGTGTACTTCTGTATTAGAGCGCCAGAGAGCCTCTAGCAATGCTTTTGCTTGAGTCTGTTTTTCAGTGCTTGAAGATGCAGCAATGGTCTTTTGTGAATCAACAAAAGAGGATGGCGCTGTTAATGCAGGTGCTGTGGGTTTTGGAGAGGGTGCTTTTAAATCTTTGGGCGGTGTTAACCCAGATGTTACTTTATTAATAATATTCATAACGTTTTCCTAAAAAAATGGAATACGTTCGCTTTCAAATGTAGGATAGGGGGCGTGCAGGTGCGAACAATTAGCCTATAAGCCTTCCGTCCGCAGTACCTCAATCTAAGAGGTTTTCGTGATTCGCTCTGATAATGTTTGTTTCCACCGCATGCGACTCCGGTGGCGTCTCGCTCATTATCGACTCTGACTGTGCCGCGATAGGTTACTGCACCTCAGCGTACCTCTAACTTCCGGTAAGCAACGCTATCGCACGTCGTACCGTCCCATTTGAAGATGTCCGCAGTCAGGGTGATGGGCAACTATACCAAACTACATTAGAGCATCTTGGTGACTAGTATATAAGCATTGGTCTGGCTTTGCAAATATCAAAAGCACAGATGAAAACAAATTGGCATTACCGAACCGACAAAAAAAATGCACGAGGGGGGAAACCTGAAAATCTGAAATTCTGAAGTCTCACATCAATGCCACACTACAATTACTCAGCTTTTCAGGTTTTCAGAAATAATTCAAAAGCAGTCATTGAGAACTGTGCGATAAAAATTTAGCTGAAAAAACTGGCCAATTATAGCCATTTAGAGCAGTTCGTTCGAGCCTGATTGGGGGGAGTCAACCCAGTACGCAAACAAGTACTTTTCCATG
Source organism: Flavobacterium sp. (assembly GCA_030682755.1). GTDB lineage: Bacteria > Bacteroidota > Bacteroidia > Flavobacteriales > Flavobacteriaceae > Flavobacterium. Next base: position 2,747 of record JAUXNR010000663.1, on the reverse strand, counting down.
CATTAGTAACTTTAACTGCAATGTTATTCAACGTTCATAATGCCATTTTATTGATTACTTCTATATAGCCTGTTACTGTTCTATGAAAATGTATTTATAGACCCCCGTGTTACATAAACGGGTTATACGATCAAAATCTATCTAAGGATAAAATAAATTTATTATGGACTTTTCTTTAGATAATTTACCTTCTGTTGAGACAGTCAATCGTGAATTCGTAGCGAAATTTAAAATTCATTCTGATTACCCTGTCGAAACTAAGCTATTTATTTTAAGTTTTGATCAGCAACTACGTAATGAATGTGCTGTTGAAGTCGAATGGAAGGATAGTCTAGATTTTCGTAAACCGGCTAATTGTGAAAAAAAATTAGATGGGAATTTCAAAATTCAAATCAACTTGCAATATATAGCTAGCCTACACTTTTTAGCTCACAGAATATTTAGCCTACCTAATTTCCATCTACCAGGATTTGCACCGTCCACTGACGAACCTGTTGAAAAAATTCAATCGCTTCAACCTAATCTAATAGACCTAGGTATTGACTTTAGAATGTCAAAAAATTTACTAAAACAAATATTAGCCGAACAATTGGCCTTTAGCATGGCAGTCTTAGTCTTCCAACACGAACTTGCACATGTACTAAATGGTCATTTCGATTATCTATTTAAATTTAATGATGAACTTATGAATTCTAAGGATGAAGCAGTACTAAAAAATGCCAAACTTTCCTTGCAAGCATTAGAAGCAGAAGCAGATCGCCAAGCAACGCTAAATTTGATGAGAATCTTGCAAGAAAGATCTAAAGTCTATCTGGAAAGTCTAACTGATGTTCCAGAATTTGAGCCAATCTACGACCACATTTTTAAAAATGAATTTACTATCTCTCAATGGGTTGCAATCGCTTCAGGATTGCTTTTATCGTTTCCCGAAAGTGCATGGGTAAACAATAAAATACAACTCAATGACTTGAGACATCCGCCAAATTACGTTCGGTTATCTTTATTATTGAATAGTATTTGTGCAGCAGCATTCACAAAATTATCAGATGAGGAAAAAGAAAATGCGTCTAGATTGCTGAAAAATAATACTTTTATGTATGTTATAGCCGTAACTGCATCTATTACTAATCAATCAGATTTTTTTAATATAAAAAATTTATCAAATGATATGCATATAAACCTATGTAATGATATTTATTTTAGGCAGCAAAAGTTAATAAATGAGATGTGTAATTCAAGGGAAAATGTGCGAGTTACAAGTAGCATTTTTCAAAATGAGTGAGATTTTTGAAATTTATGAAATGAGCTTACTCACTAAATGTATACCTTAGTCTACCCACCAGAAGATCCATGCGGATGCGGCAGTGGCCGTCAATTTGGGAACTGTTGTTTAAAAGCTGGACAAATTACACTCAATCCAAAATTACTTAATCCACCAATACCTAAATCCTCATATTCAAATAAAAAATGTATTCTGAGCTGGACTTCGAATTGCTGCACCAAAATTTCTGGTGACCATATTGTTTCGAAAGCTGTGTTACGAGTATTAACGAAAAAGAAAATTATATTATCCTCATCTGGTTTTTCTCGTGAACATTCGCTAGATAGTAGTTCTCTAAAAACCAATCGACTATGCCGAAGGCATAATTCTGCTTTATCCCCTATTGATACAGAGGCCGCTAGATTTTTCAATGCTTTCGTGTCAATACACAACTCACTTTTGACGAATGCTCCAAGTCAAAAGTTATACTTCTTCAATGGAATTGACATAGAGCGATGGATGCTGAAAACCTTGCTGATGACCTATTATGCAAAACTAACCAATATTACTCCAGAGCATTTTAAATTACCAACATACACGCTTAAACTTTTCGAATATGACTTAAGCCAGCCATTGGGGCTTTATTTTCCAACGTCAATGACAAGTTCTTTTGTAACCGAAAACGCAACTTCGGTAGTAATTCTCACAGATGGAGATTTAGTTTCTGGTGTTACTATTTCCTTAGGAGGGCTAAGTCTTACTTTGATAATTTCTGGAAACGATGAAGTTTTTCGCCAGTTGGCAGTCAATTACACCTATAGGCCCAAAAGCCTATTGTTTTTCAAAGAAGACGAAGTTTATGTCATCCAAGCTGCTTTCCCGAACTGGCAGGGGAAGGATATTTGGATTTCACAAGGTGACCAAAATGCTAAAATACCTACTAATTTTTAAATCAACTCCACCGCCGCATTGAGTCGATTCTGCCATTTATAGCACCATAATCACCTTTACACAGCGCAGTTTCAACTTCTTGGGCGCCCTCTTTGCGATAATGAGCTTGACAATCCAGTTCTCAGTTTTTGTTAGATTTGGTGAATCATTCAAGGCTCGAATATATGGCTTCTATTTCGACTCCCAATCACCCATACTGAAATAATGCTAGAAGACGATTAAAGGGAGAAACCTGCGAACCTGAAATCCTGACTTTTGATATCTAGCTTCAATGCCGACATACTACCGGCAGCTTTTCAGAATTCCAGCTTTTCAGATTTCCCCCACCTAATCTGCCTCAATGAAAAGATTCGTAATCTTCCAAATTTAACTCCCAATTATCTTCAGTGTGAATGCAAGACATAAACCTGACTTGATGATTCATGGCGTTAGTAAGTGCTTCCTCTGGTAAATCCCAAGCTAATACAACTTCAAGGGCGTCTAGGTAATGTTGGCGGTACATAGTAATTTCTCCTGTTAAGTTTATTGATGATGT
>JAUXNR010000614.1 GCA_030682755.1 Flavobacterium sp. | reverse complement strand
AGCTGATTGTAACTCTTCCGCTAAAGAAAGCAATTCATCTCTGTTTTTCTTAACAAATCCTTTACTGCTATTCCACTCCAAAACGGCTTCTGGATGCAAAAACGAATCCATTTTTTCAGGATTGTATAACGCATCCGAATTATAAAAATCTAAAACAATTTCTTTTGCATTCATTTTATTTTAGTTTTTCTAATAGTTCCGGTATTCGCTTAACGTAAGCCAACTCTTTTAATTTTTCTCTCGATTCTTCGATGGGTGTTCCAAAATAGGTTTTTCCGCCTGCAACAGATTTTGTCACTCCGGTTTGTCCTAAAATTACAGCCTTGGTACCAATTGTAATACCGCTTGTAGTTCCCACTTGTCCCCAAAGGGTAACCTCATCTTCAATAACCACACATCCGGCAATACCGGTTTGTGCCGCAATCAAGCATTTTTTACCAATAACAGTGTCATGACCAACATGCACTTGATTATCAATTTTTGTTCCGGCTCCGATAGTTGTGTCACCGGTAACACCTCTGTCAATAGTACACAACGATCCAATTCCCACATTATTTTCAATTACTACGCGACCTCCGGAAAGCAATTGATCAAATCCTTCTGGTCTTTTTTTATAATAGAAGGCATCGGCTCCTAAAATGGTTCCGGCATGAATCATTACATTGTCGCCAATCACACAATGATCATAAATTGTCACATTGGCATGAATCAAACAGTTTTTACCAATTGTAACCTGATTACCAATAAAACAATTGGGCTGAATCACAGTCCCTTCTCCAATTTGAGCAGAAGGTGCAATGGATACATTTGAATAAGTAAATGGTCTAAAATGATTCGTTAATTTATTGAAATCACGAAACGGATCGTCTGAAATCAACAAGGCTTTTCCATCAGGACAATCTACTTGTTTGTTAATTAAAACAATAGTAGCCGCTGATTGAAGTGCTTTGTCATAATATTTTGGATGATCCACAAAAACAATATCTCCGGGTTCAACCACATGAATTTCATTCATTCCTTGTACAGGAAAATTTTCATCCCCTACAAATTCACTACCAATAATTTTAGCTATTTCTTTAAGCGAATGTGTTTTTGGAAATTTCATAAAGTGTGAAACTTGTTGTTGATATTGTTATTGATTTTTGCAATTATTCTTTTACACGCTCCATATAACTTCCGGAAGCCGTATCTATTTTAATTTTATCTCCTTCATTAATAAACAAAGGCACATTAACTGATGCTCCTGTTTCAACTTTTGCAGGCTTTGTGGCGTTAGTTGCAGTATTTCCTTTTACACCGGGTTCAGTATAAGTAACTTCCAAAATGATGGAAGCCGGCATATCTACAGACAATGGCAAATCAGTCTCTGTATTGATTTGAACCATTACGTTTGTACCTTCTTTCAATAAATCTGGTGCATCTAAAACGTCTTTGTTTAAAGTAATTTGCTCAAAACTTTCTGTATTCATAAAATAAAATTCAGTTCCTTCTGAATACAAAAACTGGAATGTATGCGTTTCCACACGAACTACATCAATTTTGTGTCCCGCAGAAAAGGTATTATCTAATACTTTTCCGTTGGTTAAACTTTTCAACTTGGTTCTTACAAAAGCAGGTCCTTTACCCGGTTTTACGTGAAGAAATTCAATGATTTTATAAATATCGTGGTTGTGCTTAATACATAATCCGTTTCTAATGTCTGCAGTACTTGCCATTACTTTTTTATTTTAAATTTTTATTTTTATTTTCTGGAATTCGTTTAAAAACATCATCCTTTTACCTTTTACCCATCACCTTAGTATACCCCCGTATATCCTTTCATCACTCCACGAGAAGAGTTTCTGATAAATTGAAGAATTTCATCTCGTTCCGGAGAAGCAGTCATTTCAGCTTCAATAATACTTACTGCTTGTGAGGTGTTAAAGTTCTTTTGGTATAGAATTCTGTAAATCTCTTGAATCTCTCTAATCTTTTCTGTAGTAAATCCTCTTCGTCGTAATCCAACCGAATTGATTCCTACATAAGACAACGGCTCTTTTGCCGCTTTTGTATAAGGTGGAACATCCTTACGGACCAATGAACCTCCGGAAACCATAGCATGATCACCAATATTTATAAATTGATGTACTGCGGCTAATCCTCCAATAATTGCAAAATTTCCAACCGTTACATGTCCCGCTAATGCTACTCCATTTACAATGATGGCATTATCGCCAATATGACAATCATGAGCAACGTGAGCAGTTGCCATAATCAAGCAATTTTTTCCTATGGTAGTTTGACCGGAAGCAACTGTGCCTCTGTTAATTGTTACACATTCTCTTATGGTAGAATTATCGCCGATTATTGCCAAAGAGTCTTCTCCACCAAATTTTAAATCTTGAGGAACAGCTGAAATTACAGCACCCGGAAAAATGTTACAATTTTTTCCAATGCGTGCACCTTCCATGATAGTAACATTGGATCCTATCCAGGTTCCTTCACCAATAATAACATTGTTATGAATAGTTGTAAAAGGGTCTATGACTACATTTCTTGCAATTTTTGCACCAGGATGCACATAGGCTAAAGGTTGATTCATAGTTTAATAATTAGTTCTTTTTTGCTATTTGAGCCATTAACTCTGCTTCTGCTACCAATTTACCGTTAGCATATGCATTGGCTTGCATGTGACAAATTCCTCTTCTGATTGGAGTTATTAAATCACATTTGAATATTAATGTGTCGCCGGGCAACACTTTATGTTTGAATTTTACATTATCTATCTTCATAAAATAGGTCAGATAGTTTTCAGGATCAGGAACAGTACTTAATACCAATATTCCTCCTGTTTGAGCCATGGCTTCAACAATTAAAACACCCGGCATCACGGGAGCATCAGGAAAATGTCCAACAAAGAAAGGTTCGTTCATCGTAACGTTTTTCAATCCTACCACATGAGTATCTGATAATTCAAAAATTTTATCTATCAACAAAAACGGTGGTCTGTGAGGCAACATTGCCATGATTTTATGAATATCCATCAAAGGTTCTTGATGCAAATCATAAGTAGGCACCTGATTACGTTGCTCAATTTTTATAATCTTGGAAAGTTTTTTTGCAAACTGTGTGTTTACAAAATGACCCGGTTTGTTAGCAATAACTTTTCCTTGAATTCTGGTTCCTACCAAAGCTAAATCTCCAACAACATCTAATAATTTATGACGAGCCGCTTCGTTAGGATAATGCAAAGTCAAATTGTCTAAGATACCATTTGGTTTGACCGATATTTTATCTTTACCAAAAGCAGTTCTCAAGTTTTCCATTGTAGAGGGAGAAATTTCTTTATCCACATATACAATTGCATTATTCAAATCACCACCTTTTATCAAGCCATTTTCTAAAAGAGCTTCCAACTCATGCAGAAAACTGAATGTTCTGGCGTTGGCAATCTCCTTTTTAAAATCAGTCATGCATTTCAAAGTGGCATTTTGCGTACCTAATACTTTTGTACCAAAGTCAACCATTGTAGTGACTTGATAGCTATCACTTGGCATTACAAGAATTTCACTTCCGGTTGCCTCATCCATATAAGAAATCACTTCTTTAACCACATATACTTTTCGTTCAGCATCTTGTTCAACCACACCGGCACTTTCCAATGCTTCAACAAAATACTTAGACGAACCATCCATGATTGGAGGCTCTGAAGCATTCAATTCAATAATTAAATTATCAATATCACAACCCATACATGCTGCCAATACATGCTCAGAAGTTTGAATCTTTACAGCATTCTTTTCTAAGTTTGTGCCGCGTTGTGTGTTTACCACATAATTAGCATCGGCTTCAATAATTGGACTTCCTTCCAAATCAACTCGAACAAAAGTGAAACCATGATTAACGGGTGCGGGTTTAAAAGTCATGGTTACTTCCTGACCTGTGTGAAGCCCAACTCCCTTTAACGTAATTTCCTTTTGAATGGTCTTCTGCTTAACCATAATACATTAATTTATTTTAACTCTTTTTTTACTTGTTCTAATTCATGAACCAATTTTGGTAAATTCTTGAAGTGCACATACGATTTACTAAAATCGCCATAATTAAAAGCCGGAGAACCTTGAACCGTTTCGCCTTCTTTTAAATTTTTACCAATTCCTGATTGTGCCTGAATGCGAACGCCATCGCCAATAATTAAATGACCTGCAATGCCTACTTGACCGCCTATCAAACAATTTTTACCTATTTTAGTGGAGCCTGCAATGCCGGTTTGAGCAGCAATTACAGTGTTCTCTCCAATTTCAACATTGTGTGCCACTTGAATCTGATTGTCCAATTTGACACCTTTTCTAATAATCGTAGACCCTAAAGTTGCTCTATCAATTGTGGAACAAGAACCCACTTCAACATTGTCTTCAATGACAACATTACCAATTTGTGGCACTTTATCATACGTTCCGTCCTCTTTTGGAGCAAAACCAAATCCGTCTGAACCAATTATGGTACCGGAGTGAATGGTGCAATTGTTGCCAATTTCGCTTTCAGAATAAATTCGTACTCCCGCAAAAAACACACAATTATCACCTATTGTTACATTATCGCCAATAAAACTATTGGGATAAATTTTTACGTTATTTCCAATGATAACATTCTTACCAATATAACTGAAACTTCCCAAATACAAACCTTCACCATACGATACATTTTCTGAAATTACTGAAGGTTGCTCAATGCCTGACTTCATTAATTTCACTTGGTTGTAATATTCCAATAATTTTGAAAAGGATTTATAAGCATCTTCCACCTTAATTAAGGTAGTGGTAATTTCAAATTCCGGTACAAAAGTTTTATTTACAATTGCAATAGATGCTTTGGTAGAATAAATGTAGTTTACATATTTAGGATTGGCTAAAAAAGTAAGCGAACCTTCTGAGCCTTCTTCAATTTTTGACAATTTAAAGACTTCAACATTGGGATTGCCAACGACTTCGCCTTCTAAAATGCTTGCTATTTGAGTTGCAGTAAATTTCATCCCGACAAAAATATAAAAAACTACCTATTATTTGTTATTTTGAGTAAGTACTTTTGGAAAACAAGTATAGAATTTTGTAACAGGTTTTGAAAAAGCCCTTGAATTCAATTGTTCAGAAGCTTCTATCACATCCTCCACAGTTCTGTCCTTCTTC
>JAUXNR010000608.1 GCA_030682755.1 Flavobacterium sp. | reverse complement strand
TAAAAACTCGCCTAAATCTGCACCTAAACTACAAAGCTCTAAAATTAGTAACAATTCAGAGAGTTCTTTTGCCCAAGGTTCGTCTCTTTGGTTGGTGAGTTTTTATGAAAAAACCACCCGAAGGTGGTTTAAATTAACTTTTATCATAAATATCATCTTCATCAGTAATGTTAGACATTGGAATACCTTGAGCAAAAAAAACATATTTTAAACTATCATGAAGATATGGCATATCTAACACATCTAAAACAATTGTAATAGTGTCTTTTTCTATTTTGGAACTCCACCAAACCCAAGAACGTTGTCTTATATTATCCACCCATGATTCATAATGCCATTGCCCTGAAGTTTTCATTATTTGTTCTAAACTTTTTTCAGTCATACTTTTCACAAACCATTCAGGTAGAATTGTTTTCCATTCTTCATCTGAAGGCCATTGATTTGTATAAGCATATTGAGATACTGCAAGCATAACTTCTTTTGCTTTATCTAGAACTTTTTGTGGTTCTTTAACATTATGAGCTTTCAAAAGAATTTTTGGACCTTTAGGCCATTCACCTTTATTATTAGTGTTAATTCTTTTAGTTTCTTCGCCAATTTTATAATGATTATCTGCCATGTTATTGTTTTTTAATAATTATAGGGTTTGAGATATTTTTTAGTAATTCTTCAAAATAACTTTCGTGTAATCCAAATGAACCTTTTGTTTTAGTTGGGTCATCAATTTGAGGGCGTGTTGGAAATGCTTTCGAAAATTCTTGAGGTACAGCTTCACTTTTAATTTTATCTAAAAACGATTTGTTAATGTTAGCAGTAAATACTTCTGCTTTATCACCTCTTTTAATATAAAATTCTATTGCTCTTTCTACATCATCAAAAGTTATGTGTAACCTATCCTTACCAATAATCTCCAATTTTGAATTTCTAAAAATAAATCTAAATTTACTAATATTTGGATTAACATCACCGCCTTGGACTCTGTAAAGTCTACTTTTACCGATTGCTGTACTTTCGTTCGCCACTTTCCTCAATTCAGAGATAACCTCATCGATTTGCTTTGCTTCGTCTACATTATCAGCAGCTTTTCTTATTTCATCTTCATATTCTAATGCATTTGAGGCACTAGTTCTGGCTCTTTTCAATAAAAACTCGCCTAAATCTGCACCTAAACTACACAGCTCTAAAATTAATAAAAATTCCGAGAGTTCTTTTGCCCAAGGTTCGTCAGTTTTGTTAATATGTTTTAAAGCAAAAAAACTACCTTGAGCAGTAGCTTTTTGAAAAATTAATAAGTTCCATCAGGCTCTATATAGCCATGCGGTCTAGAATAATATAGTATTTCATAAGTAGTAGCATCTACATAACAAGAACAATAATCCCCTTCGATAAAAACATCAATTTCTCCATTTTTGTCAAGAGTAATAGTGTCTACAGTTTTAAAAAAAACAATATAAACTTCACGCTTTTTAAATTCTCTATCTTCAATTTCTTCTTTATCAAAACATTCTAATCCAATTTTTTTATTATATTCTAACCAACTAATGGTTTTCATATTCTTTTTAACTTTTTCTATGATTTCTTCTTTTGTCATTATTTTGTGATTTTAATTTTAGTTATATCTATTCCTGATGCCTCAAGTTTTTTTAATACAGGTTTTATATTTGCATCAAAAGCATGTTTTAGCTGTTCTTTATTAAATTTTTTAGATTCCTTCAACACTTGATTGTATACATACATTTCACGTTTATAGGTTCTGATTAAATCTAATTCTAAATCTCCACTAATTACTTCCATTCCTTTTACATACTCATCTTTTCCGATTTTTATAAACTCTTCAAGGTGTTTGAATTCATGAAATACTTCGTATTCTGTTAATCCTTTTTGAACATAAATATTCCCATTAAATGGATGAAAACCAGCTTGTTTACCTTTTAATAGTGAATCTCCTTTTGGCAAAACAATCAGCTTAGATTTTCCTTTGCTAATCTTGTTAATTTCATCAATCCAAAATTTGATTTCTTTTCGTCTTAATGTTTTTCCTCCTAGATATCCTTTACCACTAACTGGTAAATCATCCCATTTTGCAAGATAGTCTAACTCCGCCACCTCATACAACTCATCAAATAACTTTACTTTATCAGCTTCAGAAAGTTTACGAGTGCTGTTGCCGTCCTCTATTACTAAATCATCAAGTTGTTTTCTTATCTCATCTTCATATTCTAATGCATTTTTTGCACTAGTTCTGGCCCTTTTGAGTAAAAACTCGCCTAAATCTGCACCTAAACTACAAAGCTCTAAAATTAATAAAAATTCGGAGAGTTCTTTTGCCCAAGGTTCGTCTCTTAAATCTGTTATTTTTAGTAGAGCATTTACGGTGCCAGAGCTTATTTCTATGGCACCTACAGCACCTCTTGCTGCGGCTTTTGCATTGGCTGTTGCTCTTCCTGTTCGGCTTACAAATTTAAGTTTATTGGCTTTGCTGGCTACTTTTGCCAAATGTCTAAACTTGGCAAGATTACCAATTCCTGAAAAAGTGGTTAAAATATCTACTGTATATTCTGTAGCAGTTACCACATTGTCCCAAAAGGCTTTATCTTCACCTGCTTTTAATACAAATGCAGGCATGAGAGGAGAAGTAAGTTCTACACCGGTTTGCTGTTTGTCAAAATTGTTAATCGCAATGGGTTGAAAAGGATGATAAAAAAATGTTTTCTCTGTTTCAGCAAATTGTTTTACTACTTCTCCTAATGAAGGACTGAATATTGAGGCAATTTCATCCCACCAACTATTATCTGGTTCATATTTTAGCAAATTGGCATTTTCCCAACTGATGTCTTTGTTGCTGTAAAAGAAAGTATATTTTTTTTTGGCTTCATAATTTACAACAAATGGACTTTCGTTCTTTTGATACAACTTGTTATCGGGATTTTTATAACTTGATTGAAACCATACTTTTTGAATTAAACCAACAAACACATTAAAATTATCGCCATTAATTTTGTCATAAAGCAATGAAAATCTTGTGTCTTTATTGTTTTTTGAATGTAATAATTCTTT
>JAUXNR010000605.1 GCA_030682755.1 Flavobacterium sp. | reverse complement strand
GAGGTAAGCGCCTTTTTGGCCAGCGCCAACACCATTGAAGAACTCTCCAAAGGCTTTTCGCAGCGGGTGCGCCAGGTCATGAAGGCGGACGCGGTGGCCGTGCGGTGGTCCGACGAGGCCAGCCAGCGCTACCTGATGCTGGCCTCTGACTGCTTCCCCCCCGAGATGCAAGAAGAAGAACGCAGCGTGCTGGCAGGTGCATGTGCCTGCGGCAACCTGCAGCCCGACGCCCGCACCCGGGTGATACCCATCCACTCCCTGGAGGCTGCACCACTGCAGCGCTGCGCGAAAGCCGGGTTTCAGAGCATGGTCAGTGTTCCTGTGCGGCTGCAGCAGCGCATGCTGGGCGAAATCGATCTGTTTTTTCGCCAGCCCGCCACCCTCAGCGCCGACGAAGCCGAGCTGCTCGACGCCCTGGCCAGCCACCTCGCCAGCTCACTGGAGAGCCTGCGCGCAGCAGCCCTGGAGCGCGAGGCAGCTGTGAGCGAAGAGCGCGCGCTGATTGCGCGCGAACTGCACGACTCCATTGCCCAGTCGCTGGCGTTTTTGAAAATCCAGGCCCAGCTGCTGCGCACCGCGGTCACCAGGCAGCAGGCCGAACACGTACAGACCAGCCTGGACGAGCTCGACACCGGCCTGCGCGAATGCATTGGCGATGTGCGCGAGCTGCTGGTGCACTTTCGCACCCGCACCAATACCGGCGACATCGAGGCAGCGCTGCGCGAAACCCTGCAGAAATTCGAGCACCAGACCAGCCTGCCCACCCGCTTGCACATCAGCGGCGAAGGCCTGCCTTTGCCCGCCGATGTGCAAATACAGGTGCTGCACGTGCTGCAAGAAGCCCTGTCCAACGTGCGCAAACACGCCCACGCAAGCCATGTGGGCCTGGAAGTTGCCAAAGGCAAAGAGTGGCGCTTTGCCGTCATCGACAACGGCCAGGGCTTTGACACCGAGCGCCAGCTGGGCGAAACACATGTGGGCATGAAAATCATGCACGAGCGCGCCGCCCGCATTGGTGCCCAGGTCAGCGTGACCTCCACCGTGGGCTCGGGCACCACCGTCAC
>JAUXNR010000600.1 GCA_030682755.1 Flavobacterium sp. | reverse complement strand
GCATAGCTGTAAATTTTAGTTAGGATTCCGATGGTGTTGATTATGAATATATCATATTCGCCTACATTTTTACTTTCTTTTTCAGAAAATAAAATTGATTTTTTTGTTATTGATTTTTGCAATTCCAAAATCTGATCTGATTTGATGTTGTGCGGTGCAATAATGAATTTTATATTTTCAGTAGATTGATTAATAAAATTTATCAACAATTCTTCGTCTTTTGGCCAAGAACTTCCGATGACAATTGTCAACGTGTTGTTTTTGAATTTTTCGATAAAATCCAAACGATTGTCGCGTTCTAAAATGGAAACAACGCGATCAAAACGAGTGTCGCCCGAAACACTTACATTTTGAAAACCCAATTGTTGAACTAATTTTTTTGATTTTTCATTCTGAACAAAAAAATGATCAAAGGTTTTTAACGCGTTTCTATAAAAACCACCATACCATTTGAAAAAGGCTTGATTTTCTCTAAAAATACCTGAAATAAGATATGTTTTGATGTTTCGAGTTTTTAATTCGTTTAGGTAATTTGGCCAAAATTCATATTTGATGAAAAAAACTAGTTCAGGATGCAATAATTCTATAAACTGTTTAGCATTTTCTTTCGTATCTAATGGCAAATAAACAGTTACATCTGCGATGGTGTTGTTTTTTCGAACCTCAAAGCCTGATGGTGAAAAAAATGTAAGCACAATTTTATGATCAGGAAATTGGATTTTAATTTTTTCCATTAGAGGTAATCCTTGTTCGTATTCGCCTAACGAAGCTGCATGAAACCAAATGGTTTTATCATGGTTGGAAATCTTTTTTGAAAGTGTTTCAAAAACAGTACTTCTTCCGTCAACAAAAAGTTTCATTTTCGGATTGAAATAGGCAAGAATTTTTAGAAAAAATCCGGCAATTGAAACCAATAAAGAATAGATGCTTAACATGTGAAATGAATTGTGAGGCTAAAATACATTACTTTCTATTATTTTCATTGTTATCACCTCGCAAATAATTACTTTTGTTAGTTGAAATAGGTCGGGTATCATTTTACTTGATTTATTATTTAAATGTAAAATTAATAATCATGAGAAAACTTCAAATGGTTGACTTGAAGAGTCAATATGAAAAAATAAAACAAACGGTTGACACTTCTATTCAAGAAGTTTTAGACACCAATACGTATATCAACGGACCAAAAGTTCACGAATTTCAAAAAAGCCTGGAAGAATATTTGGGTGTAAAACATGTAATTCCTTGTGCCAATGGAACAGATGCTCTGCAAATTGCCATGATGGGATTGGGTTTGCAACCGGGCGATGAGGTAATTACTGCTGATTTTACATTTGCAGCTACTGTTGAAGTGATTGCTTTATTGCAATTAACACCAGTTTTGGTTGATGTTGATATGGTAAATATGAATATTTCTCTTGATGGAATCAGAAAAGCAATTACTACTAAAACAAAAGCAATTGTTCCGGTACATTTGTTTGGTAGAGCCGCCAATATGGATGCGATTATGGACATAGCCAAAGAGCATAATTTATATGTTATAGAGGACAATGCTCAGGCTATTGGTGCAAATTTTACTTCCAGAGATGGTGTGAAGAGAAAAGTAGGAACGATTGGTCATGTGGGTGCGACTTCATTTTTTCCTTCAAAAAATTTAGGTTGTTATGGTGATGGCGGTGCTGTTTTTACCAATGATGACGCATTGGCCCATACCATTCGTGGAATTGTAAATCATGGTATGTATGTGCGTTACCATCATGATGTGGTAGGTGTAAATTCGCGTTTAGATAGTATTCAAGCGGCAGTTTTAAATGCAAAATTACCATTATTAGATTCTTATAATACAGCTCGTCAAGATTCCGCAAGAAAGTATTCAAAAGCTTTTGAAGGACATAAAAATATTATTGCACCAATGATTTGTGATACTTGTGATTGTCACGTTTTCCATCAGTATACTTTGCGAATTATAGATGCCGATAGAAATGCATTGTTAGATCATTTAGTGAGTAAAGGAATACCATGTGCGATTTACTACCCAATTCCGTTGCATTCACAAAAAGCATATGCTGATACTCGTTATAAAGAAGAAGATTTCCCGGTAACCAATCAATTGGTTCAAGAAGTGATTTCATTACCAATGCATACAGAACTTGATGACGAACAAATCAAATTCATAACTGATTCAGTTTTAGAATTTTTTAATTAATCATTCAAGTTTATTCGACAAAATACATGAAAATAGTTGTCACAGGAGGTTTAGGGTTTATTGGGTCACATACTGTTGTAGAATTACAAAATCAAGGATTTGATGTTGTAATCATTGATAATTTATCCAATGCTTCTTTAGATGTTTTGGATGGAATTTTTTCAATTACAGGAAAAAAACCTGAATTTGAAAAAATGGATGTACGAGACAAAGCAGCTGTGCAATCATTTTTTAAAAAATATTCAGATGTAACAGGGATTGTACATTTTGCAGCTTCAAAAGCGGTAGGTGAAAGTGTAGAAAATCCTTTGTTGTATTATGAAAACAATATCAATTCCTTAGTTTATATTTTACAGGAATTACAACAAAAATCGGAAGCACATTTTATTTTCAGTTCATCCTGTACTGTTTATGGTCAAGCCAAAACGATGCCAATAACTGAAAATGCACCTATTCAACCTGCAATGTCTCCTTATGGAAATACTAAACAAATAGGAGAGGAAATTATTTCTGATGTTTCAAAAGTTTCCAATATAAAAGCTATTTTATTGCGTTATTTTAATCCGATTGGAGCTCATGAAAGTGCTGCTATCGGTGAATTGCCTTTTGGGGTACCGCAAAATTTAGTGCCGTTCATTACTCAAACAGCTATGGGGTTACGAAAAGAATTGTCTGTTTTTGGTAGTGATTATCCCACTCCAGATGGAACATGTATTCGTGATTATATTCATGTGGTAGATTTGGCAAAAGCACACGTTGTAGCATTGCAACGCTTAATTGAAAAAAAGAATCTCGAAAATGTAGAAGTTTTCAATTTAGGAACCGGAAAAGGATCTTCCGTTTTAGAAGTCATTCACGCTTTTGAAAAAGTGAGTCAAAAGAAATTGCCATTTAAAATAGTTGACAGACGTGAGGGTGATGTGATTGAAGCTTATGCGGATACTGAAAAAGCAAATAAAATTTTAGGATGGAAAACCGAATTATCTCTAGAACAAGCTTTGGAAAGTGCTTGGAAATGGGAGCAAAAGATTAGAAGTTAAGTTTATGTAATAATTCTTCGTTGACAAACGAATTAAAATAAAAAATCCCCATTTTTTAAGATGGGGATAATTTTTAGTTATTCAGTATCTGAATTACTTATTTTCAATGCTTATTCTGTTTATTCTACAGCGTTTTCTATAGCTTGACCTGTTTCATCAACAGCATTTTCAATTGCATCTCCGGCTTCTTCGGCTTTGTTTTCAATATCGTTGCCTACAGCTTCAACTGCGTCTTCTACTTTTTCTTCAGTTGTTTTTTCTTTACAAGAAACAACAAATAATGCTCCCATCAATACTAATCCTAAAAGTGTTTTTTTCATTTTGTTTATTTTTTAAAGTTAATAAATCTATTATCAGCAAATCAGGTGCCAAAGTTTAATTAAGCCGAAATGGTTTCCACTTCTTTATTGATTTTATTCACCAAGCCAACTAAAACTTTACCGGGACCAACTTCAGTAAAACTTGTAGCTCCATCAGCAATCATTTGTTGAACGGATTGTGTCCAACGAACAGGAGCTGTTAATTGAATAATTAAATTCTTTTTAATTACGTCTGCATCAGAAACCGCATTCGCCGTAACATTTTGATACACTGGACAAATGGGCTTTGAAAAAGTTGTTGCTTCAATTGCAGCAGCTAGTTCTTCTCTTGCCGGTTCCATCATTGGAGAATGAAATGCTCCACCAACGGGAAGTAATAATGCTCTTTTTGCTCCAGCAGCTTTCATGGCTTCACATGCCTTTTCTACAGCAGAAAGTTCACCTGAAATAACCAATTGCCCCGGGCAATTATAATTGGCCGCAACAACAACACCATCAATTGCTTCGCAAACTTCTTCTACAATTCTGTCATCTAAACCTAAAACAGCTGCCATTGTTGAAGGTTTTATTTCACACGCCTTTTGCATGGCTAATGCTCGTTTGGAAACCAATCGTAATCCATCTTCAAAAGATAATGCACCATTAGCAACCAAAGCAGAAAACTCACCCAGCGAATGTCCGGCTACCATGTCCGGTTTAAAATCAGTTAAGGTTTTGGCTAAAATTACAGAATGTAAAAAAACGGCAGGTTGCGTTACTTTGGTTTCTTTTAATTCATCAGCCGTTCCTTCAAACATGATATCAGTTATCCGAAAACCAAGAATTTCATTGGCTTTTTCGAATAGTTCTTTTGCAACTGCAGAAGTTTCATATAATTCTTTGCCCATTCCTGTGAATTGAGCTCCTTGTCCAGGGAATACGTATGCTTTCATTATTTTTACTTTAAAGTTTAAGGTTTGAAAGTTTAATTAAACCTAAGCAAAAATACTATTTATTTCTGTAAAATGTTAAAGCACCAGAAGGACATTTGTTAACTGTTTCTATGATTTTATCAGAAGAGGATGCATCAATTTTAATCCAAGGTTTTTCTTTGGGTTGAAAAACATCAGGATTGTTTCGAACACAATTTCCGGAATGGATACATTTTCCAGATTCCCAAACTACGGTTACTGCTCCGTTTGTATACTCTTTTTGGGTGTTTTTAGCTTCCATGATTTTATATTTATTGGTTACAAAACATCTCTAAATTCCGATGTCTTGTCAAAAACACTCTTAGCAAATGGACAAAGCGGAATTATTTTCAAGTTTTTTTCTCGAGCCATTTCAACAGCAGCGGTTACCATTTTTTTTCCTAGTCCTTTTCCGTTGTTACCCGGATTAACTTCCGTATGATCAATGATAATCTTGTCTGTTCCTGCAAAAACAAATGTCATTTTGGCCTCTGTTTTTCCATCAATTTCTACAGAAAAGAAACCATTTTTATCGTTTGATTCTAGTTTAATTTTTTCATTCATGGCATATTGGTTTTAAACCTGTCAGGTATTTTAGCCCGACAGGTAAAGTTACTAATTTATTCCATTGGAATATCCATCAACAAAATTTCTGCATCTGATGTAGCAGTAATTTCCAATTTTTCAGCATTTGTAATTCCCAAAGCATCTCTGGTATCCAAAGCTTGACCGTTAATAGTTACGCTTCCTGAAATCACAAACGCATAAACACCATTTTCATTTCTTTTAACAGTGTAAGTTTCGGTGATTCCTTTTTCAAATTTACCCATGTGAAACCAAGCATCTTGGTGGATCCAAACACCTGCATCATCAGGATTTGGAGATAGAATTTGTTGCAACTTGTTTTGTCTGTCGTTTACATCTAAAGTAATTTGTTGGTAACGAGGTTCTACATTACGTTTGTTTGGGAACAACCAAATTTGCAGCAATTTTGTTCGTTTATCTTCATTCGGATTAAATTCACTGTGACGAATTCCGATTCCAGCACTCATTACCTGAACGTCGCCAAATTTAATAATCTCGGCATTTCCCATACTGTCTTTGTGAGCCAAATCACCTTCTAAAGGAATGGTTATAATTTCCATATTGTCATGCGGATGCATACCAAATCCCATTCCTGCAGCAACGGTATCATCATTCAAAACTCTCAGAACTCCGAACTGAACTTTATCAGGATTGTACCAATTGGCAAAACTAAAACTGTGGTAAGCATTCAACCAACCGTGATCGGCATGACCTCTTTCATTGGCTTTGTGTAAAACTGTATTTTTCATAACTAAAAGTATTAATTGTTATTTATGATACAAATTTACGATTGATCTATCTGTAATTCACTTAATCTAGATTAATAAACATTTGTTTAGACGAGTTGTGTTCTTCTATGTTGAAGGCCAAGTTTTTAAGAGAATTTAATATGCAGTTGTTGTTAAGAAATTAAAAATAAATTAGTAATTTTATGAAAACCAATAAATTTATATATTATGAAGAAAGAACTACTTATTTTATTTCGAAAATTTAACTTAATCGGAGTTGTTTTTGTTTTTAACATCTCTTTCCTTTTTTGTCAAAATAATTTTGAAAATGAACTTTTCAATCAAGATGAAGTCTTTACTAAAGTGATTCCGAATGCTTATGAATCAACACTAGGGGGATTAACTTTAGCAGGTCCATTAGCAAATTCTCAAAGAACGTATCAATTATTAATTGCAGCAAGTCAGTTGACTGATTTGTTGAATAAAGAGTTGACTTCTTTAACTTTTAGAATTCCGCCAAATGCCACAGAAGCATGGCCAAGCTCACAAGTTGAGTTTACTAATTATGATATTTATTTAAGTGGATCTGTTTCTCCACCAAATAGAAGTTTGACTTCTTTTCCAAGTAATGTTGTTGGTACGCAAACTCTAGTAAGATCTGGAGGTTTATCAATTCCAGCTGGATCTTTTCCTAGCGGAAGTAGTCCTAATTCATTTGGGCTTCAAATTGTATTTTCAACAAATTGGCTTTATACTGGAGGTGATCTGTTAATTGAAATTAGACATACAGGTTTTAC
>JAUXNR010000597.1 GCA_030682755.1 Flavobacterium sp. | reverse complement strand
GAGGTATTCATGGATATTCAGTCTTATACAGTCAAAGAATTTTGCAGCGCTTTTCGCATTAGCAGATCTTTCTTTTACAAGCTGCAAAAACAGGGGAAAGCGCCACAGACATATAAACTAGGAACACGGACATTCGTTTCTGTCGAAGCAGTTAATGAATGGCGTGGAAATGTTCAAATTTCGACAAGAAATTAGACATCAAAAAACCCGCGTGAAGCAGAATTTACTTGAAAGAATTACCTAGTGCGCTTCCGTGTTTGCTCCTCAGCAAGATATAATTTTAAGATTTTTAGCTAATTTACGCTCAGTATTAGTGCAAAAGAGGTGGGGATTTTACCTAGCCCGCTTTACTGTTATAATAACTTTAAAATATAGATTGCCCCTCAAGTTTAAAAGGTAATTAAAGTGGCTGGAAGAATAACTTTCATAGTTTTATTTATTCTAATTATAACTTCGTCTTTCTACTTAGATTCAGAGCAGGTTAATATTTTTCTTGTGCTTCTACTCATAGCGTTTCTTTTTTATTTTCAAACCATGGGAAAAATCTATCTATGTATTTTTGTAAAAGACATTTCTTATCCTAAATATAAGACGCCGAATGAAATTATTATTGGCGGTGGCGTAATGGGCACGGAGCAGGTTTCTCGTAGATTAGAGCTTCCGTTTATCCCTTATATTGGAATGCAAATAAGCCAAGTTTTATTCGGGATTAAAAAAAAGAAGTCAAAATACCACTTAATTAAGCGCCCTGAAGATAATGAGTATGATTATCTCTACGAATTCAATTCTGGATCTATAGAAAAAGTTTTGTGGAGCAGATCTTCTGTGGATTCTAATGGAATGTTTAAGTGCACCGTCAAAGGGCTTGAGATTACAAATGATGAGGATGTAGGGGCTGCCCTATTAAAGGTCATGTTGGATGGTTGGAAACTAAATTCGGAGCTACGGTTTCACGTGTATGAATTTTTTAAAAAACTGGAAGCAGAAACAGCTCAAGATTCTGATTTGTACGAAGATATACAAAAGTACAAAAAGATTCTTGAGCTTAATGAGCAATATTTTTCTGTTTAATCTATGCGGTCTAATTCAAGTATTCATGTGGATAGTCATTTTTGATGTAAGCATTAAAATGCTCTCCATATGACGTTGCATGATGAAAATCGACATATTCATCAAGCGGGACACCGTGATAGATGACATCTTTGTCGCTATTGAAACGTATCAACAAAGCCTGTTTCTCTACATCGTAAGAAAATCCTTTGATGCATGAAGATTTAACAAATTCGATATTATTTTGTAGGTTTATATAACTTTTCATTTTATGT
>JAUXNR010000737.1 GCA_030682755.1 Flavobacterium sp. | reverse complement strand
TTCCTTCGTTGATGGGTTTTATGCCCAATATTTCAAGGGCTTCGGTCATGCCGAATTGTTGTGAGATTGTTGACATTATAACTTTTTTAGTGTGTTTTGTTATATATCAGCAAATATACAGGCTTTAATTTGAACATACAAACTTAAAAAATATGATTCATCCCAAAGAAAACCTGACTTCCCTCTCTACTTACAGCATAATCTAAACGAATAATGGTAGATTGATTCCAACCAATTCTAGCACCAAGACCCGGAGCACCTCGCCAACCATTCATGGTCATTTGAGAGGGACTGTCCCACACATTTCCGGCATCATAAAACAAAACACTGCCTAATGTAAAATGTTGTTTTAGCAAGTCAAAATTATAAAACCTTCCACGTAATTCAAGATTTAGTAATGCGGTTGTTGGAGCCATAAATCGTGCTTCGCGATAGCCTCTTATTGAACGTTCACCTCCCATAACCATTATCCCACCAGCTTCAGCTTGACTGGATAAATCCCACATTTCAATAAAATTTATTTTGGGGCCAAAAATATGTCCAACTGCAGCTAAACCGGCAAAAGTAATTCGGTTTTTATTGTTGTTCCAATGATAAAGGGTGTTGAAATATTGTCCTTGTAACATTAATTTATTAAAATTAAATTGTGATCCCAAAAATGGAGCGGAATATTCATGCGAATATTGAAGCAGTAAACCTTTGGAAGGATCGGGTTCAAAATCACGGGTATCATACATTAATGCCCATGCTAACATACTAGTGAAATTATAATTATTACTGTTGTTAAATCCTGCTAAATTATATTGATCCCATAATCCTGATGCAATATCTTCTTCCACCTTAGTGGCGTTATTTATAGCATCAACTTTTTGTCCGGAAAGGGTTTTTGCATCTTCAATTCGTTCGCCACTCATAAAATGAAACTTGGTAAACAAGGCTTCATAGCCAAACATAACTCGAAGTCTTCCACCCATGAATACTCTTTCGGCTAATAGATTAAAGAGCATTTCATCTTGCTCCATATTGTTATAAAAAGTGTCGGCAAAATAATTGCCATCTGTTGCCAGTTCTGCAATGTTTAGATTTCTTTCATAACTATTCATTGTTTTGAAATTTCTAACCTGATTGTTTGTTTTGTCTCTAAATTGAAGAGGTTGTAAAGTGTTTCTACCCATTCCCCAATATTGAGCTTCCGGATCTTGCCAAACAACAGCATCAGCTCTAAATCGCCATTTGCTATCAAAAATATAAGGAGCGTCATAATTGATGGCATATTTCATTCTGCCATTTTCATAGATAAAAAACTCGGCATTTAATTTATGTCGATAGGGGGTATATTCAAAAAAAGGGTCTTCCTTATCTTTATTCATAAAGAGGTTTACATTTCCTCCAACACCAAAACCTCTAATTGGGTCAAATTCAAATCGTGGAACTCCTGTAATAAAAGTTCCAGTTTTTTTATCGTCTAATTCAAAATCCGGAATTTTTTTGGAATCATCAATATAGAATGGGAGCTTATTTTTTTTGGATAAAGTATCGTTTTCTTGTGCATACGAACAAGCAGAAAAACCCAAAAGTGCGGCAAAAAGATATTGTTTCATATAATTTTTGCCGCAAAGGTACTTTTTGCTATACTTTTAAACCGTTAGAAAGTCTTTAGAAAATCATTAGAATTCTATTAGAGAATGGCTTTAATGATTTAAAACAACGCTAATTTTTGTTCCTTTTTTTACTTCAGATTGCACAGTAATAGTACCGTTGTGAAGTGAAATTATTTTCTGCGTCAATGATAACCCAATTCCATTTCCTTGCGAATAGGTTTGATTTGTTCCTCTGAAAAAAGGAGTAAAAAGTTGAGTTAATTCTTCACTTGGAATTCCAATTCCGTGGTCTTCAAAATCAAATTGGATGCTGTTGTTCAATTGAGTAATTGTAACTTTACAGTGTGAAGGATTGGAAAACTTACACGCATTTTCCATTAAATTTAAGAAAGCAACCCGCATCAGGTATTCATTTCCTTTAACCAAAACATCTTCATCATTTTCAAAAGAAGAAGAAAAATACAAATCGATTTTATACTCAGGATGAAGGTGTTGAAGCTCCTGAACCGCTTCTAATAAAGCCTCGTCAATTCTAAATTTTTTAAATGAAATTTCAGAAGTGTCATAACTTGCTTTGGCTAAATCTAATAAATTTCCGGACAATCGAGCAAGCTTTTTAGCATCTTCAAGAGTTTGTGAAATGGCTAACTGATAATGTTGATGGTCTCTTTCTTTTTGAAGTGAAAGTTCTAATTCTGTTATCATTGCCGATAGCGGTGTGCGTAATTCATGAGAAATATGCGAAACAAATTGTTTTTGAGATTCAAACGAATTTTCAAGCCGATCTAACATGATGTTAAACGTTTTGGCTAATTCAGAAAGTTCGTCTTTGTTTCCGGAATCTATCAATCTTACGCCTAATTGATTAGCAGAAATTTTTTGAACACTTGAAGTCATATCATGAACCGGAAGAAATGCCTTTTTTGCAAAAAACAATCCCAACAAATAAATTAAAATAATAGAGCCAAAAAAAATCAATATACTGTTATAGATAAGATGATTCAATTTGTTATATCCATATTGATCTATTGCTGCTGCCGTTACAATATATTTTTGTTGGTCAACTTCATAGAGCATTCCTAAAATCTGCCATTTGCCTTCATAAAATGATACATTTCCGTCTTTTTCAATTTTCTTTAAAAGTTCGGGGGTTTCTTTAACGATGTCAATTTCTACAGCATCGTGATACAATAGCTCGTGGTCAAGATTGTATAAAGCCACTTCAACTTCATTTAAAATTTTTCGGTTGTTGCTGTAGATGTCATGAAGAGATTGTGTCGGCACCTTAGCATTCAAAAAAAGATTGGCTTTGGTAATCGCTTCTTTTGTGAGCAAATCATAAAACTCTTTTTCTCTGTTTTCACTTGCAGAAATATAAATGGCAACAGCATAAACCAACAATATGGAAGCGGCCAATAAAGTAAAAAGCAGTGTTAATTTGTTTCTGATTTTCATGATTCTCTTTTAAGCATAAAGCCCATTCCTGATTTCGTATGAATGAGTTTATGTTCATAATCACGATCAATTTTTTTTCGAAGATAATTTACATAAACATCAATAAAATTTGTTCCTGTATCAAAATGGGTATTCCAAACTTCTTTTGCTATTTCCGCTTTGCTCAAAACTCTTTCGGGATTTTGCATTAGGTATTCCAAAAAATTAAATTCTTTTGGAGTAAGAGAAATTTCCAAACCATTGCGTTTAAAAATTTTTGTTTTGAGGTTCAATTCTAAATCGTCATATTTCAAAACATACGTTTCTGTTGTTTGAGATTGATTTCTTTTTAGAAGAGCTTTTACCCGAGCTAATAATTCTCTAATTTCAAAGGGTTTGACTAAATAATCATCGGCTCCTGCATCAAAACCTTCCACTTTATCATCTGTTGTGCCCAATGCGGTTAACATTAATATAGGTGTTTGAATTCCGGATGCTCTGAAAAATTTAACCAACTGAATGCCATCTGTTTTTGGTAAAATAATATCCGTTATAATCAAATCAAATGTTGCTTGAAAAACGATGTCTTTTGCTTTATCACCGTCTGTAACAAGTGAGGTTTTATAACCTTCTTCAACCAAAACCCTGTTTATTAATTCAGAAACTCTTGTGTCATCTTCTATGATTAAAATATAACTCATTAAACTTATTTTTGACTTACAAATCTTGTATCAGTTTCCATGACGGTGCCGCATTTTTGGCAGGTTCGGAGTTCTTCGGAATTATAAAAGTGTTGAAAATGACCTAAGAAATCTTTTTCAATGTCATTGAGTTCAAAATAAACTTCGTATAACTTGTGGTTACAATGGTCGCAAAACCAGAGTAATCCGTCGGGAATATCTTGTCCGGCACGTTTTCGTTCAACGACCAATCCGATTGAATTTTCTTCTCGAACGGGTGAATGAGGCGTTTTGGCAGGCAATAAAAACATATCGCCTGGACCAAGTTCCATGGCAATTTTTTCTCCATTTTCTTGCACATAAACGGTGATGTTTCCTTCGAGTTGATAGAACAGTTCTTCGGTTTCGTTATAATGATAGTCTTTTCGGGCGTTTGGTCCGGCGACAATCATAACAATATAATCGCCGGAATCAACATACATATTTTTATTGCCAACGGGTGGTTTGAGTAGGTGACGGTTTTCTTCAATCCATTGGTTGAGATTGAATGGTTTTTGGATGGCCATACTTTTAATATTTTGAATTGTAAATTTACAAAATAAAAAAAGCCGAACTGAATCGGCTTTTGAATTTATTTTACTTCTTTAATAAGATAAAGATAAACGGCAAAGTGATCGCTAAATCCGGGTTCACTTGGCGAATTTCTTAGTGGATAACCTTTGTATTGCCCTGTAGTTTGAATCAAATAAGGTTTGTTAAAAACGCCAGCTTTCCAATATCTAAAGGATGAATAGTCATCTCTTAAAAAAGGTTCTGTAAGCATCATTTGATCAAATAAATCCCATGAATCTCTATAAGCAAGCGAACCAATTCCTCTTTTTGACATTTCTTCCATAGGATTGTAAACACCACCTGGTTTCAATTGTTCTTTTTTTCCTACGGCTCCAATTTCTTTTTTAACACTCTTATTATAAGGTCCATCGTTCAAATCGCCCATCGTAATAATTTTAGCATCAGGATTTATTTTTTGCAATGAATCAATGATTTTTCTGTTTAAAGCTCCTGCTGCTTCACGATAAGGACTACTTCTTTTTTCTCCTCCTGAACGAGATGGCCAGTGGTTTACAATAAAATGCATTTCTTCGCCATCCAAATAACCGCTTACTAATAATTGGTCACGAGTATAAACACGTTTGCCACTACCATCAATATTATAGATAATCAAAGGCACATTGATAGATGAAGTTGGCGTGAAATGCTTTTTTTGATATAAAAAACCAACATCAATACCACGACCGTCAGGAGAATCATAATGTACAATTCCATAATCTCTGGCTGCTAATTTTGGCATTTTAATCAAGTCTTCCAAAACACCTCTGTTTTCAACTTCACAAACACCCAAAACTACCGGAGAATTAGTGTGTTGTTCTGTTGTGCCAATATCTGAAATTACACGTTCTAAGTTTTTTAATTTTTGTTGGTATTTTTCATTGGTCCAGCCTTGAGCAGGGGTATATTCGGAGTCATTAATTGTAGGATCGTCTTTGGTATCAAATAGATTTTCAACATTATAAAACGCAATGGTGTGCATTTTGAATTTTTTCTCCTGTCCAAAAACAACCAAAT
>JAUXNR010000736.1 GCA_030682755.1 Flavobacterium sp. | reverse complement strand
ATCTGCCTCCAGATTGTCACCAATCATTATACTTTTGGTTTTTTCTGAATTGGCTTTTTGCAAAGCATATTCAAAAATAATAGGATTTGGCTTTTTCACTCCTGCCATTTCCGAATTTGTAACCGTTTTGAAATAATGCTCAATATTAGAATTTTTTAGCTTTCCGTATTGAACAGCTTGAAAACCATTTGTAATAATGTGTAAATTGTAATTTGGAGATAAGTAGTCTAAAATTTCAGTTGCACCATCATATAAGTAATTAAACTGAGGCAGATAATGAATGTATTCTTGAGACAATAAGTAAATCAACTCATCACTTACTTTTTCATTCATCAAATCAAAAACTTCTTTTAACCGATAATAGCGAAGATCCTCAGTAGAAATTTTTTCATCGCGATACAACTTCCAATATTTAAAATTAATGGGGACATAAAAACTCAAAAACAATTCTAAATCTAATGACAATTTATGTTTGTCAAAAATCATTTCAAAAGCTAAAGCCGAATTTTTCTCAAAATCCCACAAGGTATGATCTAAATCAAAGAAAATATCCGATTTGTGTTGAAAGGGTTTCATTTAAAAGAGTTATGGGTGAAAGAATATGGGTAAAAGGTTACTTAGCTTATTTGGCTCCTTTTACAATAACAGCTTCATCAACATGATAAATCCAATCGTTAACATCATTATCATTATATCTGAAAACGCCCTCTAAAGTCACATATTGGTCGGTTTTTAATTTAGGCGTTGCACCTTTAAATTTTATTCCCATAATTGTCTCAGGACCGGCTTGACCACAAAAAAAACAAGAAGCAAAAACATTTTTACTCAAGGCATACGATACATTATCAATAGGAATAATAAATCCGCTCATCACGATTTTCTTTTTTCCTTTTTGTTTTAAACTTGAATTGATAATTGGAAACATAACCCCATCAGGATAGTCTTTGCTTGGCTTTTTTACATATTTTATTTCACCCAATAACTTCCAAGTCAATGTATCAGGTTTCACTTGCTGAAAAGGATTATTATTTAAGTTTAAAAAAGAAGCAGTTTGGATGTTCTGAGTTAGTGGTTCTTGTTCAACAGAAACTGATTTATTTGGTACAAAAGTGACATCCAAATAAATCATTAAAAGAAAAACTAAACTAAATCCAATATAAATTTTACGCATTTGATAATGTTTTTGAAATATTTAAACTATACGCTTTTACAGCCGGAATAAGTGCCGCAATTACGCCTACAAAGATAGTAACCAAAAATAATATTCCTTCTTTTTCCCAAATTATTGTCATGGGGTCAAAAGCCATTTTAAATTGTTCATCCGTTGTTGCCGAAATCATCCACAAGGCAATTCTTCCAACAATTATACCAAAAACAAAACCTACAACAGTTAACAACAAACTTTCAAGCAATACCAATGCCAACAACTGGCCTCTTGAAGCACCTGAAACCCGCAACAATGCAAACTCATATTTTCGTTCCTTCAATCGATTATACAGTGCTATAAAAATACTTATTCCTGAAATCAGCATGATGCCATAAGCTAAGTATTCTAGTGCTTGCAAACCAAAACCAAACAAAGAAAACAACCTGTTAATTTCTATTGCCGGAAGAGCTGCTTGCATTTTTGTGTTTTGAGCAATCATTCTTGGCCAAGAAATGATTCCCATTTTATTTTTAAATTTTATTAAAACTGCTGTAATTTCATTTTCCTCTTCGTGATCATGTTCATCGCCTTCTTCATGAACGTGTCCTTCTTCACCATGAGCCGGATTTTCATCAACTACGTCATGGTCGTGATTGCAATTCTCATCATGTACATGACCTTCGTGATCGTGGTCATGATCCCCGTGAACAGCCCAAACGCTTTCAACTGTTGACAAAATTAAATTATCTACAACTTTTCCAGTTGGAGAAGCAATGCCGGTAACAACATAAGCAAATTCATCATGAACGTCACCTTCAATAGCATCGCCATGTGTTCCAAAAAAAGTATCGCCTATTTTTAAGTTTAGTTTTTTGGCAATTTCACTTCCAACAACTACCTCAAAATCTTTTTCGAAAATTTTTCCTGTTGCTACTTTTGCGGTATATTTTTCTAAATAATCAGGAGTTGTTCCAACAATCCGAAAACCTCGATAATTATCTCCAAAAGCAAGCGGAATTGCTGTCTCCACAAAAGGATGATTCATCCAAACTTGAGCTTCTTTATAACTAATATTTCCAGTTGGTGCATCCACTTGATAAACAGCAGAAAGAATTAATTGTAAAGGACTTCCTTGTGCCCCAATAACCAAATCTACACCATCAATATTACTTGAAAATTGTTTCTCAAACTGCTCTTGCAATAAAATTAAAAGTGAAATAATGGCAACCGAGGCTGTTAACAACACCAAACTCAATATGGTATTCAAAGGTTTAAACCAAAGGTTTTTCCACGCTAACTTTCCAATCATTTTAATTTAAGTTTATATGGTTAGAAAATTTATCTTTTAATCGTTGGTCATGAGTCACAATAATCAAAGAAGCCTTATATTCTTTGGCCAAAGCCGAGAGTAAATCAGCAACTCTCGCCGCATTTTCATCATCTAAACTTGATGTTGGCTCATCGGCTAAAAGCAATTTTGGTTCATTGATTAATGCTCTTGCAATAGAAACGCGTTGCTGTTGACCAATACTCAATTGGTTTGGTAATTTATACATTTGATCTTCTAAGTCTAGTTCTTTTAGAAGTGATTTTGCTTTTTCAGAAGCTTTTTTTCCTGTGGCTAACCAGGAAGCTAAAATAACATTATCCAATACATTTATGGATGACACAAAATGAGATTGTTGCAAAACCAAACCAATGTTTTTTCCTCTAAACTGATCAAGATCTCTTTCGGATAAATTAGAAACAGTTGTATCTTGAATAGAAATTGTTCCTGAATTAGGGCGAAGTAATCCACCTAAAAGATGCAACAAGGTTGTTTTTCCTTTACCTGAATTTCCGGTTATTAATAAAGTCTGTGATGCTTCATTTGTTATATTGGGAAAAGCAAACGTTGTTTTTTCATTAAATGAAAATTTCAAATCTTTGGTATGAATCATAGATTAGTATTTTTTGTAAATATACTTAAAGATTTAAAATGCAACAATGTTGTGTCAAAGGATTTAATTCAATTTTAACAAAAAAAACAGCACCCGAAGGAACTGTTTTGAAAACTAACTCTATTATGAAAAAATTTGCAATTTTATTCTTGACTAATTGCTACTTGTCTAGGTATTGGAAACAAATCATTTTGTGGAAAAATTCCGGTTTTAAATTCAGCAATTTCAACAGTTGTACAAAGACATTCATTCAATTTATTTCTGATTTCAGCTTCATTCAAATTGATTCCGATAAAAACTAATTCATTTAATCTATCACCAAATTCGGTGGACCATCTTTCTTCAATTTCATATTGATTATACACAAAACTTTCAAACTTCATACGTTCAGAAAAAGGCATACTTGCCCACCAAACCCCGGCTCCTTCCGCTTTAATGGAACCTCCTGCTTGACTCCAATTCAGGGCTTGATCCGGTCTTGAAGCAATCCAAAACAAGCCTTTACTTCGAATGATTGACGTTGGAAAATCAGCAATAAAATTCCAAAACCTAAACGGATGAAAGGGTTTGTGTTCGCGATACACAAAAGAACTTATACCATATTCTTCGGTTTCCGGTGTATGATTACCTTCTAATTCTTGTATCCAACCAGCGGAAGCCTCTGCCTCTTCATAATTAAAAAGCTTTGTATTGATAATTTCTTTAAAATCAACTTTACCTTTTGTGGTAGGAATGATTTTTGCAATCGGATTCAACTTTTTGATGGTAGCTTCAAGTTGTATGAGTTCGTCTTTTTTAACCAAATCAACTTTGTTTAAAAGAATCACATTTGCAAATTCAATTTGGTCAATAAGCAGATTTACTATAGCTCTTTGATCATTTTCAATTGAAGAGAGTTGGCTATTTTGTAGTGTTTGATTGGAGCTAAAATCTTTAAAAAAATTATACGCATCCACTACGGTTACCATAGTGTCAACAAAGCTAAACCTTGACAAATCAATATTATTATCCTCATCCACAAAAGTAAATGTTTGTGCAACAGGAATAGGCTCTGAAATTCCGGTACTTTCAATTATCAAATAATCAAAACGATTTTCTTTGGCTAATTACTCTACTTCGAGCATTAAATCTTCACGCAAAGTACAACAGATACATCCATTGCTCATTTCAACCAATTTTTCTTCTGTACGAGAAAGTGTTATTTCGTTTTTAACCAATTGAGCATCGATGTTAACTTCACTCATATCATTAACAATAACAGCCACCTTAAGACCTTCTTTGTTGTGAAGAATATGGTTTAAAACTGTTGTTTTTCCTGCTCCTAAAAAACCGGATAAAACCGTTACGGGTAATTTTTTCATAACTATTGATGCTTGTGAAATCTAAAATTTAATAAATGGCCTACAATCATTCCAACACCTCCTACATATAAAACCCAAGAATGATGATGAAAAAAAAGAGTAACTAGTACCGAACCAAAAATCATTACCATTGAAAAAGATAAAATTAGTTTTACATATAATGGCGTACTAGTTTTTAGTATTTTTACAACGGCATACAAACCAATGGAAGCAAACAGGAAATCAATCCAATGGTTATGTGAAATCCCAATTGGAATAATAGAAATAAGCGGAAAAACCAAACAATGTATAAGACACAAAGTAGCAGAGGAAATTCCTAAAAAATCGAGTGAATGAGATAGTTGTTTTTTCATTTATTTTTTTTATTAAACGCAACACTGTTGCAAATATACTATTTTTTACATCAAATGGATAAAAAAATAAAAAGAGAAAGAAATTCTTTTACAAAGACAGAAATTGAACGGCTTCTTTTGAGTAAAGGAGAAGCTTTAGCCCACAAAGATTTTCAGGAACATTTTGGAAATTCTTGTGATCGCGTTACGATTTATAGGGCTTTAGACCGATTGGTTGCTGAAGGTAAATTACACAAAATTGTAAACTTAGATGGTGTGATTGAATATGCCTTGTGCCATAGCTGCGAAAAAAACAATGCAGAACACCATCATGAACATGTACATTTTAAGTGTACCATCTGTCATAAAACCACTTGTTTGGAAAAATGTAATCCTGACATAAAATTACCAGCCAACTATACCATCATTCAGCAGCAAACTATAGTTTTGGGAACTTGTCCGAACTGTAATGTGAAATAATATTAAGATTTTCGCATTCTTTTAGGTCCATACCAAAGCCAAAAGCCCGTAATAGTAAAAACCATCAAAGCAAAACTCATGATTGTAGTATAAACCAATTTAAAAGTTCCTGATTGAAATCCTAAATAATAATCAACAATTGACCCGTCATGAATTTTCTCAATAATATCCGATCGTCTTGTATCAATTTGAAGTAATTCTCCTGTTGTACCATCAAGTTGCACTTCATAAAAATGAGACTTGAACGTAAACTTTACCATTCCTTTTTCAGGTCGAACGTCAATTCTATCAATTTCACTAACGCTTGTATCTTTCAAATGAGCACCGATAAACCGATTTGCATTATTTTGTAAGCTATCCAAAGGAAGAAAATCAACCAAATCAGTTGAAACTCCTTTTTTAGTTTCGGGTAAAATTAGACCTCCACTGTGTTTTTTAATTCCCAATAAAAATCCCGTGATGGCTACAATGAAGAAAAAAACAAACAGAAATGCTCCGGTTGTTCGATGCACTTTTCTAAAAACACGAATAATTTTTGCTTGACTTTTTCTTTTTTCTGACACCTTATTTTTTTTTTATAGTACACCTTCATCGGCAAAGCTGTAATAACCATTTTCTGTTACAATAATATGGTCAATAACTGACAATTCCAATTGTCTTGCCGCTAATTTTAATCGTTGAGTAATTTCAATATCTGATTCGCTAGGTAATAACTTTCCGGATGGATGATTGTGTGATAAAATTATTGACAGTGCATTGTGTTCTAAAGCTAATTTTAAAATCAGTCGAATATCTACCACTGTACCTGTTATGCCACCCTTGCTTAATTGTTCTTTTCGAATGACTTTGTTTGAATTATTTAAAAATAAAACCCAGAATTCTTCATGAGGTAATTCTCCAATAATGGGTTGCATAATATCAAATACCACTTTACTGGATGTAATTTTTGATAATTCAATTGCTTGTTCAGATTTTCTTCTTCGGGATAATTCAGTAGCTGCAATAATTGAAATGGCTTTTGCTTCGCCTATTCCTTTAAATGCCATCAGTTGTTTGATTGACATTTTCCCTAAAGCATTTAAATTGTTTTGAACAGAAGCTAAGATTTTTTTGCTTAATTCAACTGCACTTTCATTTCTGCTTCCCGAACCTATAAGTATAGCTAGTAATTCTGCATCGCTTAAAGCAGTTCTTCCTTTTAATGCTAATTTTTCTCTGGGCTTATCATCTTCTGCCCAATATTTAATTGAGAAATTTGTTTTGTCTTCCATGTTGTTTGGCGTGTAAATGTTATTAAAAATTAAAATTAATTATTTTTATCTTTAGTTTGTAACATTTTTATTATTTTTATTACTAATTCATTTAAAATAAAATTCTTTATTATGAAAAAAAATAGTGTAACACTAGTTTGTGTATTTTCATTTTTGCTTGCTTCTGTAGCTTCAATCGCTCAAAATGCAGACGAAATTATCAGTACTTACTTTAAAACAATAGGTGGTGCTGAAAAGTTTGAGAAACTCAATGGCACAAAAATGGAAATGAGTGTCAATTATCAAGGCATGGAAATTCCTGTGGAAATGGTTCAATTAAAAGGCGGGAAAATGTATTTGAAAATTAATTTTCAAGGGCAGGAAATCACCCAAATGGCTTTTGACGGTACTACCGCTTGGTCAACAAATTTTATGACCATGAAAGCTGAAAAAATGGAATCTGAAATGGTGGAAAACTTGAGACAAGAAGCAAATGATTATCCAGATGTTTTATTAAATTATAAAGCAAAAGGATATACTGCAGACTATCTTGGAAAAGAAACCAAAGAAGGAACGGAGTGTTATAAAGTTAAAATCACAAAAAAACCACAAACTATTGATGGTGAAAAAGTGGACAATGTAGTTTTCTATTATTTTGACACAGAAAACAATGTTCCAATTTTAACAGAAACTGAAATCAAACAAGGGCCAATGAAAGGCCAAATGTCAACAACTACTATGAGTGATTACCAAGAAGTTGACGGATTGTATTTCCCTTTTACAATGAATCAAATGGGACAAGCAATGGTGGTAAAGAAAGTTACTTTAAACCCATCAGTTGACCCAAGTGCATTTAGCTTTAAAGAATAAAACTATTAACTTTTAAAAATCCCCATTATATTAATTTTGGGGATTTTTTTTAACCAAACTCAACAATGAAAAACTATAACAAACTACTTGTTGGCCTAAGTTTCATTTTTGCTTTTCAAGTGAATGCTCAAGATGAGATAATTTTAAAAGGAAAAGAATTATTTGGAGATATCAGAGCTAGACAAATTGGTCCGGCTATTATGAGCGGTAGAATTTCTGATATTGCCAATCATCCTACAAACAACAAGATAATCTACATTGGTGCTGCCGGTGGTGGCGTTTGGAAAAGTTCGGATGGAGGTGCATCCTTCTCCTCTATTTTTGATAAACACATTCAGTCTATTGGCTGTGTAACTATTGACCCTAACAATCCGGATAATGTTATTTGGGTTGGAACGGGTGAACCTTGGCCAAGAAATAGTGTGTCAATTGGCGATGGAATTTATAAATCTACCGATGGTGGTTTGAACTGGAATAACATGGGATTGCCAAAATCAGACAGAATTACATCCATTATTGTTGATCCAAGAAATAGTGATGTAGTTTGGGCAGGTGTTTTGGGAGCTTTATGGGGAGATAGCGAAGATCGAGGCATCTATAAAACAACAGATGGCGGAAAATCATGGAATAAATCATTTTATGTAGATCAAAAAACAGGTTGTGCAGACTTAGTAATTGACCCCGTTAATCCGGATATTATGTATGCCAGTTTTTGGGAGTTTAGAAGAACAGCTTGGTCTTTTAATTCCGGTGGAAATAATTCTGCCTTATACAAAACTATTGATGGCGGAAAAACTTGGAACAAAATACACAATGGTTTTCCTAAAGGACAATTGGGTAGAATTGCTATTGGCGTTGCTCCATCAAAACCTGAAATTTTATATGCTGTATTGGAAACAGAACAAGATAAAGATAAAGGTTTGTATCGTTCTGATGATTCCGGTGCAACTTGGAAACATTTAAATAGTGATTTTGAATTGGTTGTTCGACCTTTTTATTTTTCAAGAATTACGATTGACCCAAGAAATCCAGATATTTTATATAAAGGTGGTTTAAGAGGTTCCATTAGTAGAGATGGTGGCAAAACATTCAAACCATTAGGAAATATGCATGCTGACATTCACGACATTACAGTTGATTTACATGACAGCAATCGAATATATGTAGCAACCGATGGAGGTTTATATAGAAGTTGGGATTCAGGAAACACGCTTGACATTGTAAAAAACTTACCACTTTCGCAATATTATCATTTGAGTTTAGACAATGAAGAACCGTATAATATTTATGGTGGTTTGCAAGACAACGGTTCTTGGTATGGCCCTAGTAAAAGTGATGGCGGCATTGAAGCCCGTGACTGGCATGTTGTGGGTTATGGCGATGGTTTTAGAGTTTTAAAACATCCAACTAAAAAAATTATTTACAGTGAAATGCAAGGTGCCGAAAACATCTGGCGATATAATTTGGAAACAAAAGAATTAAAAACCATTCAACCGCTCGCTGTAAAGGGTGACCCAAAATTACGTTTCAACTGGAATACTCCAATTGTGACAGGAATTCACAATCCTGACAAAATTTATGCTGGTAGTCAATTTGTTCACGTTTCTGACGACATGGGACAAACCTGGCGAAAAATTTCAGGTGACTTAACCACCAATGACCCTACTAAAACTAACACCGAAAAATCAGGTGGTTTATCTGTAGATAATTCGGGGGCCGAAAATCATTGTACTATTTTCACTATTGCAGAATCACCTTTAAATAAAGATATAATTTGGGCTGGAACCGATGATGGAAATGTACAAATCACAAGAGATAGCGGCAAAACCTGGATAAATGTTACGGCAAATTTAAAAGGCTTACCAAAAAACACTTGGTGCTATCACATTGAAGCCAGCGTTTTTAATGAAGGAACTGCTTATGCCGTTTTTGACGGGCATTCAAAAAATGATTACGCAGCA
>JAUXNR010000735.1 GCA_030682755.1 Flavobacterium sp. | reverse complement strand
GCCGGTGACATCATTGAAGACACCAGTGTGATTTATATTTACAGTGGTCCAACTGATGAAAACCCATGTGACAATGAAAGTTTTTTTGCAGTAATCATCATTGAAGATGTTGAAATTGAAGAAGTTGGATGTGGTGTTTTTATCGTGCCGGGTTTACCTGCAGGTGAATTTTATACCCAACCCAATGCAGGTGGCGATTTATTAGCAGCAGGAACACAATTGAGTACAGACCAAACGATATATTACCATGCGGTTATTGATGATGTTTTTTGTACCGAAAAAGAAGTTAATGTTGTTGTATATCCGTTACCGCCAGTTGATGCATTACCGGATGTAGTCACTTGTGATACCTATGTCCTTCCAATCCCTGTAAACGGAACCAATTATTTTGACCCTGCAACGGGCAATACTTACTTGCCGGGACAAACGATTACGGAAAGTATGACGTTAATTTTAACAAATATTGGTGAGTTCTGTGCCAGTCAACATTTGTTTTCGGTAGATATTATTTATTCTCCAGATTATAACGGTGTGATTTCGGCTTGTGGAAGTTATACGCTACCGGAACTTTCTATTGGTAATTATTTCACACAACCCGCTGGTGGCGGTTCACAAATTCCGTCAGGGACTGTAATTACAAGCTCACAAACCATTTACTTTTATGTTCCAACAACCACATCACCAAATTGTACGGACAACCTAAGTGTTGAAATTGTTATAAACACGTTACCTACAATAAACACACCCTCAAATGTAGTTTCTTGTGGCAATTATTCATTGCCTCCATTACCAATTGGCGGAACGTATTACCAATTACCTAATGGAGAAGGCTTTCCGTTACAACCTGGCCATATGATTACAAACACCCAAACGGTTTATATTTATGCTGCTGTGGGTGATTGTATCAATCAACATAGCTTTTTAGTTCAAGTGAATCCTCCCCCACCGGTTGATAGTTTTACAGATGTTTTTATTTGCGAAGCAACCTTTGTTTTGCCTCCTTTAACCAACGGAAGTTATTATACCGCTAACGGAGGGCCAAATGGTGGTGGACAGAACTTACAACCGGGAACGGTTTTGACAAATTCTCAAATCATTTACATTTACAATCCTTTAAGCTATATGCCTTCGTGTTACAGCGAAAGTTTGTTCAGTGTTTCATTAAACAATTTACAATTAGGGAATTTACCCAATATTAATGCTTGCGACAGTTACGTTTTACCTCCTTTAAATCTGGGTAATTATTTTACGGAACCCAATGGCTCCGGAACGCAATTACCTCCCGGAACTGTCATAAATACAAATCAAACCATCTATGTGTATGCTCAGGTTGGTGACCGATTAAATTGTTCGGCTGAAACTTCGTTTACAGTTACAATTTCTTCAACTCCCGTTTTAGATTCATTTGCCAATGTTCAAAAATGCGGCAGTTATATCTTACCGGCTTTAACCCAAGGAAATTATTTCAGCGGACCCAATGGCACAGGAAGTTTAATACCTTCAGGAAGTGCAATAACAAGTTCCCAAACGATTTATGTTTTTGCTACAGCTCCAAATAATACAGCCTGCTTTGATCAAAAATCATTTACAATAACCATCAATCCGTTGAGTAACATCCAAATTCCGGATGGCGTGATTTGTGTTGATTTTGAAAACGGCAATTTAATTTCTCCTCATTTGTTTCAAACCGGATTAAACACCACAAACTATACCGTTTCATGGTATTTAAATCAAACTCTAATGGGCGTTGGAAATTCTTATTTAGCCACTCAAGAAGGCGTTTATGACGTTATTATCACGAATAATTTTCCTGACAACGGAACCAACTGCGGGTATAACAACACCACAGCAGTTGTGACAAAATCAAGTAAAGCAACCGGTTTTCTTACTGTTATTGACGATTTTTTTGATTCCATTTCAATTTATGTAACGGTAACTGGTGGGTTTGGTGATTATGTATTTCAATTGGACGACAACCCAATTCAACAAAGTCCTGACTTTCACAATGTAGATTCCGGACAACATACCATTAAAATAATTGACACAAAAGGCGATTGTGGCACCACAGAATTAATTGCCAACGTTTTAAAATATCCTAAATTTTTTACACCCAATGATGATGGCTATAATGACTATTGGAACATTTCTGATTTGAGAAACCAAAC
>JAUXNR010000570.1 GCA_030682755.1 Flavobacterium sp. | reverse complement strand
TCCAACTGTTTTGTTGAATCCATAATTCTCAATTTCTGAAAAACGTATCAAGAAAGGCAAACATAGTAGTATGATTAGATACATTTTTGTCTCAAAGAGATTTTTTAGTTTCATGCCGACTTTTTAAATATTTTTTTACCGAATTGATTAAAAATGTTTTAATTTTTCAACTCTGTCAAAGTTCAAAACTTTGACAGAGTTGAAACTCCTGACTAAAAACTCCCAACTCCTAATGAGCCTCCAACCAATTCCTCCCCATTCCCAATTCCACATCCAACGGAACATTCAATTTAAACGCATTTTCCATTTCGTGTTTAATCATCGGTTGAATTTTTTCTAATTCAGAATTGTGCACATCAAATACCAACTCATCGTGTACTTGCAATAACATTTTGGATTGCCACTTTTCGGAAGTCAGTTTTTGATGAATATTAATCATCGCAATTTTGATAATATCGGCGGCAGAACCTTGAATAGGAGCATTTACAGCATTTCGTTCAGCACCGCTTCGCACCATTGCATTGGCGGAATTGATATCTTTTAAATAACGTCGTCTTCCCAAAACCGTTTGCACATAACCATTTTCTCTGGCAAAATCAACTTGGTTCGCCATGTATGCTTTCAATTTTGGATAAGTGGCATAATACGCATCAATCAACTCCGCACTTTCTTTTCGAGACAAATTGGTTTGGTTAGAAAGTCCAAATGCCGAAACACCATAAATAATTCCGAAGTTCACCGTTTTGGCATTGCTTCGTTGTTCTTTGGAGACTTCTTCCAATGGAACATTGAACACTTTTGCAGCAGTACTTTTGTGAATATCTTCGTTGTTTTGAAACGCTTTAATCATATTTTCTTCACCTGATAAAGCGGCAATAATTCGAAGTTCAATTTGCGAATAATCGGCAGAAACTAGGGTGTAATTTTCATCTCTGGCAATAAATGCTTTTCGAATTAATCGACCTCTTTCGGTACGAATCGGAATGTTTTGTAAGTTTGGGTTATTTGAACTCAATCGTCCGGTTGCGGCAACCGTTTGCATATAATCGGTGTGAACGCGTTGCGTTTTTGGATCTACTTGATTTGGCAACGCATCAATATAGGTACTTTGCAATTTCACCATTTGTCGCCATTCTAAAATGTCTTTCACAATTTGGTGTTCGTTCACTAAATAACTTAATACTTCTTCTCCGGTGGCATATTGACCGGTTTTTGTTTTCTTTTGTTTGGCTCCGCCGATTTTTAGTTTATCAAATAAAATATCGCCCAATTGTTTTGGTGAAGCTAAATTGAATTTTTCACCGGCCGTTTCATAGATTTTTTGTTCAAATTCAGTGATGTCTTTTTGCATATCGACAGACATTTTTTTCAGAAATTCCACATCCAATCGAATGCCTTCGGATTCCATTTCGGCTAAAACCGGAATTAATGGAATTTCAATTTCATCAAACAATTTCTTCGTTTCGGCTTTGTCTAAAATCGGACTAAAAACTTCTTTTAGTTGGAATGTAATATCAGCATCTTCAGCAGCATATTCTTTGATGTCTTCCAAATTGACATCACGCATTGATTTCTGATTTTTACCTTTTTTTCCAATTAAGGTTTCGATTGATTTTGGAGAATATTTTAAATACGTTTCCGATAAAACATCCATATTGTGACGCATATCAGGATTAATCAAATAATGAGCAATCATGGTATCGAATAATTTTCCTTTGACAGAAATGCCATAATTCGCTAAAATTTTCAAATCATATTTAAGGTTCTGACCGATTTTTTCAATAGTTTCACTTTCAAAAAAAGGTCGGAATTTTTCAATTAATTGTTGAGCTTCCCCTTGATTTTCCGGAAACGGAACGTAGAACGCTTTTCCTTTTTCCCACGAAAATGCCAAACCGACTAGTTCGGCATTCAAGGCATCAATTCCAGTGGTTTCGGTGTCAAAACAAACCGAAGTTTGGTTCATCAAATTTTGCAAAAGTAATTTCACAGGTAAATCACCTTGGACACTTTGGTAGAAATGTTCGGTAGTTTCTAACGTTGCATAAAAGGAATTGGTTCTCACTTCATCCGAATCATCATCACTAAAACCAAATAAATCAAATTGTTCTTCGTTGGATTTTTTAGTCGGAACTTTTTTAGCTGCTTTTGGTGTTTCCAATGTTTCGGAAGCGGCTTCATTGATGTCAATTTCGTCGTATTCTTTTCCGGTTCCAAACAGTTTATCAAATTGAGCTTTCATTTGACGAAATTCTAATTCCATAAAAATTTCATCTGTTTTTTGAACATCCGGTTTAGAAAGTTCAAAATCTTCGGCATTAAAAGTCACGGGACAATCGAGTAGAATCCGAGCTAGTTTTTTGGATAAAATTCCTAATTCTTTGTTGTTTTCGATTTTATCTTTTAAAGCACCTTTTAATTTGTCAGTATTTTCCAAAAGATTTTCCATCGAACCAAATTCTTTCAATAATTTTTTAGCGGTAACTTCACCAACACCTGGAAATCCCGGAATATTATCGGCTGAATCGCCCATCATTCCTAAGTAATCAATCACTTGTTCAGGACGTTCGATTTCAAATTTGGCAAGAACTTCGGGAATTCCCCAAATTTCAATGTCGTTGCCCATTCGAGCGGGTTTGTACATAAAAATATTTTCG
>JAUXNR010000569.1 GCA_030682755.1 Flavobacterium sp. | reverse complement strand
CAAATGTAAGCATAAGCTGGTAAATTTTGATAAAAGATTTACCTTTGCTAAAAATGTAACGGATTAACAACCGACAAATTCAATTATGGCAAAAATATTAACCGGAATACAAGCAACAGGAACACCACATTTGGGCAACTTATTAGGAGCCATTTTACCCGCCATTGAAATGGCAAACAAACCGGAAAACACCTCCTTTTTATTTATAGCCGATTTACATTCTATTACACAAATAAAAGAAGGTACCACTTTAAGAGAAAACACCTATAGTGTTGCTGCCACTTGGTTAGCCTGTGGATTAGACATCAATAAAGTGATTTTTTATCGTCAAAGCGATGTGCCGCAAACCGCTGAATTGTCTTGGTATTTGAGTTGTTTTTTCCCATTTCAACGTTTGACTTTGGCTCATTCTTTTAAAGACAAAGCGGACAGGTTGGATGACGTAAATGCCGGATTGTTTTCCTATCCAATGCTTATGGCTGCTGATATTTTATTGTATGATGCCGAAGTGGTTCCGGTTGGAAAAGATCAATTACAACACCTTGAAATAACTAGAGACGTGGCTTCAAGGTTCAATCATCAGATGGGCGAAACTTTTGTGTTACCTGATGCAAAAATTCAAGAAGAAACCATGTATATTCCCGGTACAGATGGTCATAAAATGAGTAAATCCAGAGGAAATATTATCAATATTTTTTTAGATGATAAAGCATTACGAAAACAAGTGATGTCTATTGAAACCGACAGTAAACCTCTTGAAGAACCAAAAGATCCGGAAACTTGCAAGGTTTTTGCTATCTATAAATTGATTGCAACTTCTGAACAAACAAAATTGATGACTTCCAATTATCTTGGTGGAAATTACGGTTACGGACATGCCAAACAAGCTTTGTTTGAACTTTTGTTGGATCGATTTAAAACAGAAAGAGAAAAATATACGTATTATATGAATAATCTTGTCGAAGTTGACAAAGCATTGGCTGAAGGAGCTGCAAAAGCAAGTGAAGTTGCCAATGGTGTTTTGCAACGTGTTCGAACTAAATTAGGTTTTTTATAACATGAAAAAATATTGTACACTGCTTGTTTTGTTGTTTTCCCTTTTCGGATTTAGTCAGGAGAGTGAGCCGGTGTATATTCTATTCAACCAAAATACATCTGCTACGTGTCACTATCCCGTTAGCAAAGAGCCTTTAAAAAAAATAAAATTCAGTTATACTCAAAAAAGACATCGAAAAGTAAATGTGACCCGTTTCATCTTGTGTAGAAATATTTTTGTGTTTGAATTTCAAAAAAACCACTTTGAAACGGTTGATGCTTCAGTAATTTC
This sequence comes from Flavobacterium sp., assembly GCA_030682755.1. Taxonomy (GTDB): domain Bacteria; phylum Bacteroidota; class Bacteroidia; order Flavobacteriales; family Flavobacteriaceae; genus Flavobacterium. The sequence goes on along the minus strand of JAUXNR010000569.1, from coordinate 1,675 downwards.
AGGTTATAAGATAATTACATTAGACGAGCTTCTCACTCGTGAGGAAGAAGCAGAGTTCAAAAAAAACATCAATGAATTGTTTTCAAAAATATATATTATTGAGCCGTATGAAAACGGCCAATATGCCAAATATGAAGTGGTTTGGGAAAAAACTTTATAGCTAAATTACTTCAAACAATTTTCCGGGCAAAGGTCTGACAACTCCTTTTAGTTCCATGTTTAAAAGAATTGATGAAATTCTAAAAACAGGAAAATCACACTCTAAAGCAATGTTATCCATTTGTTGTTTACCGTTTTTTTGAAGAAATTCCATTACTTTTTGTTCTTCACTATCCAATTCAATAAACAATTGTTTTTGAATGGGTTTTGCATTAGCATCGTTGGTTTTCCAATTTAAAATATAGAGAATGTCTGCTGCAGAAGTCAACAAATGAGCCCGTTGGGTTTTAATAAGGTTATTACAGCCCACACTAAATTTATCTGTATTTCTACCCGGAAGAGCAAACACATCCCGATTGTAATCCGAAGCTAGCGAAGCTGTAATTAAAGACCCACCCCGGTTTGCACTTTCAATCACAATGGTGGCTTCAGACATTCCGGCAACAATTCGGTTTCGTTTTACAAAATTTTCCTTATCAGGATTTGAGGTGCTCCAAAATTCGGTCAAGAAACCTCCATTCTGTTCCATTTTTGACACATATTTTTTATGTGATTGAGGATATATTTGATTTAATCCGTGGGCTAAAACACCTATGGTTTGCAGGTTATGTTCCATAGCCGCTTGGTGAGCAACAATATCAACACCATAAGCAAAACCACTGACAATAATCGGGTTTAATGGAGCCAAATCTTCAATCAATTTTTTGCAAAAATCTGTGCCATGACTTGTTATTTGTCGTGTCCCAACAATGCTCAATATTTTTTGATTTTCTAAATTAATATTTCCGGAAGAAAATAAGATAACGGGGCCGTCAATGCAGTGTTTTAATCGGAACGGATACTTTTCATCTTGAAATGAACAGAAAGAAATTTGTTCGTCTTCAACAAATCGGAGTTCTTTTTCTGCAAGTTCAAAAACTGTTTTGTTTTTTAGGTTTTTAATTAAAATCTGCCCTATTCCTTCAATCGATTCAAGTTTTGACTTTTTTTCTTGGAATACATTTTCTGCAGATCCGCAGTGGTTAATGAGTTTTTTGGCAACAATATCTCCAACGCCTTCAACTCGCAATAATGCTAAGGTATAAAATAAATCTGTGGTGTTCATGGCTTATAAATAGATAATCAAAGGAAGTAAATTTTTTTGAAATAGTAAAATTTATCCTCTTTTTTGTAATCCTAATAATATTAATTTTCTTGAAATGAGCTGTTTGTCGGAAAAGTGCTTGTTGTTGATAAAATTTGTTCATAAAATTTTGTTTGATACCCTATTTCTATTTTCTTTGTTACTATGAGAATTGACAATTATTTATCACAATTACTTTACCGATATCAGTGTGTAACTGTTCCGGGATTTGGTGCGTTTTTAACCGAAATCCGCTCTGCACATTTGGATGAATCGTCTAATACTTTTTATCCTCCAAAAAAAGTAATTGCTTTTAATTCCAATATAAAAAACAACGACGGTTTATTGACACAGCATGTTGCTTTGTCTGAAAAAATCTCATATAATCAAGCT
>JAUXNR010000560.1 GCA_030682755.1 Flavobacterium sp. | reverse complement strand
GGCGGAATTGGTAGACGCGCACGACTCAAACTCGTGTACTTAGGTGTGTGGGTTCGATTCCCACTCCGGGTACAAAACCTCTCAGAAATGGGAGGTTTTTTAGTTTAATAAACTTCCTCAACTATTAAACGATTTCTAGTTTAGTCTGATTGTCATTTGAATAAAAAATAGTATTTTTAACTGTTTACTTTGTTCGAATAGTGACACTAATAAGCTATAACAGTTGAGAATATGAAAAAATCACTTTTTATCTTTTTTATAATTTTCTTAAGCATTACCATTTATGGTCAAAATAATGAAAATGAAATTTTGCTCAAAAAGGCGGATTCTTTAGACAAAATGAAAAAGTATAAAGAATCATTACTTATATGGGAGAGTCTTATAAAGAGTGAAAAAAAAGAAGATGTTGCTTTTTACACAGCTCGTTATTTTTATGCAAAGGGTGCGGTTGAGGTAGAAAATAATAATGTAAGTGAGGCAGTTGCAGTTTTTGAAAAGGCAATTCCTTTCGTTTCAAAGATTAAATTAACTGAGGAAAATAAAAAATTTGTAAGTGAATTATATAATTATTTATATCTATCATCAGGATATTCTGGCAATTGGGAAGAAGCACTTAGGTATGCTAAAATAGGGTATAATTTCACTTCTAAAAACTTACCAAACGACAAAGACATTATTAACTTTGTTCAAGATCAAGGTTATATTCTAAAACAACTTCGTAAATATGAAGAGTCTATTATTGCTTATGAAAAAGCCTTAAAATTAGCTTACGAATTTTATACAGATGATTTTTTTCGATTAGGAATGGTTCACAATGGCTTAGCTACTGCCTATTCAGACTTACACTTCCACAATCAATCCTTGTACCATTATACCAAAGGACTGGAATTTCACAAAAAGGCAAATGATATAGATAAAAGTTATGTTGTTTCTTCCGCAAACAATACTATATGGGAGAGCTTAAGTTATGGAGACGTAAAACAAGCTAAGGAAGTTTTAGATCATTTAAATGCAAATTTCAACAAATGGTTTGCCGAGGAAGGATTTGCCTCAAAAACAAAAAGAGGTGACACAACCGAAAAACAAGAATACAAAATGCTTTTGTATCTATCCAATTTAAGATATAAAAACAAAATTAATAGGAATGATTTAGCAAAGAGTTATCTAGACTCTGTTACAATAGTGTTTGAGAAATTACCAGAAAATTACAAGTCAAAATTATACGAACCTTTACTAATGGCAAGATTTGATTATGAAGATATTTTCAAAAAAAATGCTTCTATGGATGATAATCACATAAATCAACACATTGCTTTTAATAAAAAAACATTTGATATTGCAAGGAAATATAATTCAAAGCATGATGAACTAGTAGCCTGTTTAAAACTGACCAAGGCTTACAATAATCACAAGAAATATGATGAAGCTTTGAATGTGATTGAAGACGGTAAAAAAATATCAGAAAACTTTTTTAATGCTTCTCGTTTTACCATCGAAATTCTTGAAGCAACTATTTTAAATTCTCTCAACAAAACAGATCAATCCAAAGAAAAGCTTTTGATAGCCTATCAGAATGTATTAAATGAGGAAACTAAAATAACAAGTCTAAAAAATTTAAAATATACTCAATTCAAAAAATTCAATAGCGATACTTTTATTAGAAACATAATTAACTCGGCAACACTTTATTTTTTAATATATGAAAAAGAAAAGAAAAATGAGGATTTAAAGATTGCTCATAACTTGTTCTTTCTAGCGTCTGATATGTTTAATGAATTTTATTTGAAAGGGAAATACAATTATAGTTTGAATGTTTTTAATCAGGAAATTGCTTCCGGTCTTTTAAAAACACAACTGTTAATTAATCCCAATGATAAAACAAAAATCAAAACTATTTTAAATCGAATTGAAAATAATTCCTCACAACATCTGTGGAATGTTTTTGAATTTAAAAACAGTCAGAATCTAAAGGTGCCATCATCATTGATAAGAAATTTAAACGAATTGGTTTTTGAAAAAAATGCAATCGAACAACAATTAGAATTAAGTAAAGACAATAAAGAATTAAAAAATAAACGAGCTGATTTAGATAAAAACATTACTGAAATAAAGGCCTCAATCAACAAAAAAGACCAGTTGTATGAAACCTTCAAATCAGGCAATTTTTCAATTGATTCTATACAAAAGAAATTATCGGTTGATCAATTGATGATAAAATATGTTGTTACAGAAAAGGAAGTGTATGCTTTTGCGATTAAAAAATCTTCAATAGAATTGGTGAGTTTAGGCGAAGCAGCATCTATCAAAAAAATAGTGAATCAACAAGTAAAACAAATCAATTCCATTGATGGAAATTATGTCAAAAATGCAAAACTGCTTTATGAAAAAATTGTTTTTCCGGTTGTAAAAAATGAGTCGGTCAAAGCAATTATTTTTGTGCCGGAAGACTTTTTGAATAGGGTTTCTTTTGAAAGTCTTGTCAACAAAAAAGGCCAGTTGTTGGTTCAGAATTACTATACCAGTTATGCTTATTCAGTTAAATTATGGGATATTCTTCAAACGAATAAAAAAGGAGAAAATGATTTAAATCGTTTTGTTTCATTTGCTCCCAATTATACAAAAATTCCAACCGAAAATCAAGTGAGAGGGTTGCGAAGAGCGGATCTTTTCGATTTAGCCGAAGCAAAGAAAGAGGCAAAAAAAATAAGCGATTTGTTTAACGGAAAACTCTATTTGAATGAGGAAGCCAATAGAGAGAACTTTTTACAAGCAACAATTGATTTTTCTTTCCATCATTTAGCTATGCATTCGATTTTGGAAGAAGATTATGCTAAATCTTCGTTAGTTTTTTCAAACAACCAGAAAGTGCTTTTTGATGAATTATATCAATTGAATTTTCCATCCAAATTGGTGGTTTTAAGTGCCTGTAACACCGGAATTGGTTCAATGGAAAGTGGTGAAGGGATGATGAGCTTGTCTCGTGCATTAACGTATTCCGGTGTTAAATCATCTGTTTACAGCCTGTGGCAAGTGCCTGACAAAGAAACCTCAGAAATAATGATTTCATTTTATGAGAATTTAAAAGACGGGCAGTCAAAAGACGAAGCGTTAGCCAACGCCAAACGAGATTTTATACAAAAGAATCCAATGAAAACCCATCCGTTTTATTGGGCCGGATTTGTAGTGAATGGCGATGTTTCTCCAATTCAAGAAAGTACCAATTGGTTTTTATATCTTGGAATTGGTTTAGCAA
>JAUXNR010000732.1 GCA_030682755.1 Flavobacterium sp. | reverse complement strand
TACCGTTTACAAGGGGTAAAAATCAACGACAAACACTTTGAGGTAGTTATTCGTCAGATGATGCGTAAAGTGCGAGTTGAAGATCCGGGAGATACCTTATTCTTAGAAGAGCAATTGGTGCATACAAAAGACTTTATCATTGAAAATGACAAGTTATTTGGTATGAAAGTAGTGGAAGACGCAGGTGATTCTCAAACGTTGAAACCGGGTCAGATTATTACGCCAAGAGAATTGCGTGATGAAAATTCGCAATTGAAACGTGAGGATAAGAATTTAGCCGTAGCTCGTGATGTAATTACGGCAACAGCTACTCCGGTTCTTCAAGGGATTACCAGAGCATCGTTACAAACCAAGTCGTTTATTTCTGCGGCTTCGTTCCAAGAGACAACTAAAGTATTAAATGAGGCTGCTGTTGCAGGTAAAATAGATACGTTAGAAGGCTTGAAAGAAAACGTAATTGTTGGTCACCGTATTCCTGCAGGAACAGGGATGAGAGAATATGATAACATTATTGTAGGTTCAAAAGAAGATTACAATGAGTTAATGGCAGCCAAAGAAGAATATAATTATTAGGAATTATGAGTGATAACAATCCACAACAAGGTCAAATTAACATTGAGTTAGACGAGAAAATTGCTGAAGGAATTTATTCGAACTTAGCCATTATCAATCATTCTCATTCGGAATTTGTATTGGACTTTGTAACCTTAATGCCGGGAGTTCCCAAAGCAAAAGTAAAGTCAAGAATTATTTTGACGCCACAACATGCCAAACGTTTGTTGAAAGCTATTGCAGAGAACATCCAACGCTTTGAGAAAGCAAATGGTGAGATTAAAGATTCTGATCAACCTCAGATTCCGTTAAACTTCGGTCCTACAGGACAGGCTTAATACAAGATACATTACAAGGAAACTCCTCAAGAAATTGGGGAGTTTTTTTATGCCTTACTGCTATGTTTGTTTAAATGAATCATTTTTTAAGACAAGAATTTTATCTGTTTATGTAATAAATTCACGGCTTGTTATTTCAATATTCAGGTGTTTCAATTTCTGATTTTATCGATAAACGGCAGTCTTGGTAGCGTTAAACGATTATTTAAGCAACTTATCGAAAAAAGGATGATTACTATCACAATCCTTTTAGTTTTACGCTTAAGAAAAAGGTAGGTGTCACAAAATGAATTGTTTAGACTTACTTTTTTTAAATTACTATGAAGTATCTTTTTATTATACTAGGATTTATTTTTTTAACCAGTTGCTCTAGCGAACCGATTCAAGAAGCTAGTGTTAGTCAAGTTTTAGCCAGTAAGACTATTTCAATTCCTGCTTGGTTGATTGGTGACTACGATGGGGTTCATACCCAAAAAGAGTTAAGCATTTATCCTGAGAAAATCACTTTTGAGTATTTAGATGTTTACAAAGAAATTCATCCATCAGATGTTCTTCAGGTTGTTTCAGAAACCACTCGTTTTTTGGTTTATACCACAAATGATGAATTGATTGTTTTTAATAAGACCACATTGGATTCAGAAATTAATGTTCATTTTAACGCATTAAACTTGGGATGGTTTCGCAATAAGAAATAATGCCGATTTGGCTTTATATATTTTTAGTTAGTATGTTTCAGAAAACACTTTTCTCGCCATAGAAAGGTGTTTTTTTATATTCCTACTCATTAATTATGAGTTACTTAGTAAATTCTATTTGGAAATGCAGCATAAATTGTCTTACTGTGGTTTGTTGATAATTCTGATATTCTTTTTTCTTTATTACAATTTGAATTTTTCTATTTGGATTGTTTTTTTACCCAAAGTTTATTGATTTCTGTATTTAATCAAAAATATGTGTAGTTCATCGATAATATGGTGTATGGTAGGGGGTTGGATTCTACATTTGACCAAAATTAATCTACTAACCTTAAATTTTTTTTTATGAATGCATTTTTACCCCAAAATTTTATAAAAGCATTTACTTGCATTTTATTTATACTTATAACAGCCTTTGGGTATGCTCAAACGGAAACAGACACTTTTACAACTACAGGTTCTTTTGTTGTGCCTAATGGTATCACTACCGTTTCTGTACAAGCTTGGGGAGCAGGTGGTGGTTCTGGAGGAATTGGATCAGGCTTTACTAGTGGTGGTGTTGGGGGAGCTTCCTCATTTACAACAGCAGTTGTTGCTGCAGGAGGTTCAGGATCTGCGGGGGCTAATAATAACACAGCAACTCCCGGAGCAGCAGGAGGTACAGTTGCGAACTCTACGGGTACAACTAGGACTGCGGGTAATGCAGGTACAACGGGTGCTGCTAACAATACTAACTCTAAAGGTGGTGATGGTGGTTCGAGTCCAGGGGGTGCCGGTACTACAGTTGCTTCTACAACAAATGCAACAATAGCAGGTGTAAATGGAGGAATTCCCGGAGGTGGTGCAGCAGGTGCTGCAAGAACAAGTGGTGGTCCAAATTCAAGATCAACCGGTGGTGGAGGTGGTGGAGCTTATGCTGCAGGTTCTGTATCAGCATTAACACCTGGAAATTCTATCACTACTACAGTAGGCGGCGGAGGAACTGCTGGTGCTGGAAGTTTTGCTGCCGGTGGAGCAGGAGGTAGAGGAGAAGTAAGAGTTACATGGGATTGTACTTTTGCCTTAACTTCCGGTGCAGGAACAAACAACCAGTCGGTTTGTTTGAATGCTGCGATAACAACAATTACATATGATATAAAGGGGGGTAGAACTACACCTTCTGTTACAGGGCTACCAACAGGGGTTACTGCAACGTATAATGCTATAACAGGTTTGTTAACCATAAGTGGTACGCCAAGTATAACAGGTGTTTTTAGTTATACAGTTTCACAAACAGGAGAATGTGCAGGTTCAGCATCCGGAACTATTATTATCGCTTCTACAACCTGGAACGGTTCAGCATGGTCAAACGGTTTACCTGATGCTTCAAAATCTGTTATTTTTACAGGGGCTTATGCTTCTGCTGATAACATTGAAGCGTGTAGTATTCAAGTAACAAACAATGCAACAGTTTCCATTTTATCCGGTGCAGATGTGACTTTAAATGGGCCAATATCAGTTGATACAGGAAGTAGTTTTACACTACAATCTTATGCTAATTTATTTCAGCCTACCGGAGTTACAAAT
>JAUXNR010000545.1 GCA_030682755.1 Flavobacterium sp. | reverse complement strand
CTAAAGTTCCAATTTCATTGGTTTATCGTAAAGAAGTGAAAAAAGACGGAAACAATCCTTTATTACAGTATGCTTATGGTTCTTACGGACATTCAATGGAACCAAATTTTGATTCCACTATATTTAGTTTGTTAGACCGTGGATTTATTTATGCTATTGCTCACATTCGTGGAGGTGAAGAAATGGGTCGTCAATGGTATGAAGACGGAAAATTATTGAAGAAGATGAATACGTTTACGGATTATATTGATTGCTCAAAATTTTTAATTGCTCAAAAATACACCAATCCAAAACAACTTTATGCTCAAGGCGGCTCAGCGGGTGGTTTGTTGATGGGAGCAGTAGTGAATATGGCTCCGGAATTATATAATGGTGTTATTGCTCAAGTAGCTTTTGTGGATGTGGTCACCACCATGTTAGATGAGACCATTCCATTAACGACAGGAGAGTATGATGAGTGGGGAAATCCGAATGAGAAATTATATTATGACTATATGAAATCTTATTCGCCATATGACAACGTAAAAGCACAAAATTACCCGAACATGCTGGTAACTACGGGTTTGCATGATTCTCAAGTGCAGTATTGGGAACCTGCAAAATGGGTAGCAAAATTGAGAGACTTGAAAACTGATTCAAATTTATTATTTTTAGATACAAACATGGATGCGGGTCATGGCGGGGCTTCAGGAAGGTTTGAAGCGTTAAAAGAGTTGGCAAAAGAGTTTAGTTTTCTATTAGATTTGGAAGGAATTAAGAAGTAATTAATTTTTTTTTATACATTTGCAAGGTTCTAAGGTTTCCAAAATTTTTTATAAAGTTTGCCTTACTAACACATTTTTTATGAAAGAACAGATAAAAGCTTACAATAGTGTGTTGGATTTAATAGGGAATACCCCTTTAATTAAACTCAACAAGATCACAGCAAATTTGGAAGGTAATTATTATGCAAAAGTAGAAGCTTTTAATCCGGGGCATTCTACTAAAGATAGAATAGCTCTTTATATTATTGAAGAAGCTGAACGTCAGGGAATACTTTCACCAGGTGATACAATTATAGAAACAACTTCAGGTAATACCGGTTTTAGCTTGGCTATGGTTAGTATTATTAAAGGTTACAATTGCATTTTGGCAGTTAGCTCAAAATCTTCAAGAGATAAAATTGATATGTTGCGAAGCATGGGTGCAAAAGTTTATGTTTGTCCTGCTCATGTTTCTGCTGATGATGAACGGTCTTATTATAACGTTGCAAAGCGTTTACACGAAGAAACCAAAGGTTCAATTTATATCAATCAGTATTTTAACCAATTGAATATTGATGCTCATTATAAATCAACAGGTCCTGAAATTTGGGAACAAACCAGTGGGCAAATCACTCATTTAATTGCTTGTAGCGGTACCGGAGGAACACTTTCAGGAGCTGCTAAATATTTAAAAGAGAAAAATCCAAACATTAAAATTCTTGGTGTGGATGCTTATGGTTCTGTACTTAAAAAGTATCATGA
>JAUXNR010000514.1 GCA_030682755.1 Flavobacterium sp. | reverse complement strand
GAGGCTTACAAAACTTTTGTTTTGAAAAAAAACTTGTAGTGAAAAGCCGGAATAGCTTCTGAAAATAAGTATTTTTGCCTAAAATTAGTTGTATGCGAATTGATATCATCACCGTTTTACCTGAACTTTTAAAGAGTCCGTTTGAGGCTTCTATTTTAAAACGTGCTATTGACAAAGGCTTGGTGGAAGTGCATATTCATAACTTACGTGATTATACAACCAACAAACAAAAGAGCGTTGACGATTATCAGTTTGGCGGTGGTGCCGGAATGGTGATGTCAATTCAGCCGATTGACGATTGTATTGCGAAATTGAAGAGCGAACGCGACTATGACGAGGTGATTTATATGTCGCCCGATGGGGAAACGCTGAACCAGAAAATGGCAAATTCGATGTCGATGTTGCAAAATATTATTATTCTTTGCGGACATTATAAAGGTGTTGACCAACGGGTTCGCGATCATTTTATTACGAAAGAAATTTCGATTGGTGATTATGTCCTTTCGGGTGGCGAATTGGGTGCAGCGGTTTTGAGTGATGCGATTATACGTTTAATTCCGGGTGTTTTGAGTAATGAAACGTCGGCTTTGACGGATAGTTTTCAAGATAATTTGCTATCGGGTCCCATTTATACCCGTCCGGCTGAATACAAGGGGTGGAAAGTTCCTGATGTTTTGTTGAGCGGAAATTTTGCCGAAATTGATAAATGGCGTGAGAATCAAGCGTATGAACACACGAAGAATAGACGTCCGGATTTGTTGGAGGAATAGATTAGAGTTGAAAAAATCACAACTTTTATTTACATTTGTATAAATTGAATTGAATGAAAATGGCACAAATAACATTGTCTTATGATGCGAAAAACTCGCTTGCTAAGAAAACTTTAGCCTATATTCTTTCTCTTGGTATTTTTAAGAAAGTGGAAAGTTCTGCCATTGATTTATCGTTGGAAGAGGTAAAAAAAGGTAAAACAACTACGTACAAAAGTGTTGATGATTTTTTTAAAAATTTAGAGAAATAGAATGTATAAAAAACACAAATAAAGGAACTGCCATTTAAATATCAGAACATCAGGTGACTTTTTTAGTCGCTTTTTTTATGTTTTATTTCCACTATCTTTGTTATTGAAATTCCAATTTTATGCACACAAATTTACGAACTGTAAATGTTACCCGCTATAAACGCCTTTGCGAGAAGGTGGATCGTTGCCTGCTTTGGCTGAAGCCGATGATGATTTTAAGTATGTTTTAAAATTTCGGGGTGCCGGTCACGGTGTGAAGGCGTTGATTGCTGAATTTTTGGGTGGTCAAATTGCGAAATTTTTGGGTTTACCGGTTCCTGAATTGGTTTTTGCCCATCTCGATGAAGCCTTTGGAAGAACCGAAGGTGACGAAGAAATTCAAGATTTAC